>NZ_JBEZLR010000047.1:0-70359 GCF_040652275.1 Streptomyces sp. NPDC048275 | reverse complement strand
GGACTCAGCGAACGCGGGGGACCAGCGCACCCAAAACCGTTCGGGATGCGCACAGTTCCGGGACGTGGGTACAAAGCCCACTCCTGGACACTGTTCAGGAACGGTTGAAGAGCTGCCCCGCCCAGTCGGGGCCCTTCGCCCCAGGGGTGTCGGAAACCGCCGACACTTTCCGCGAAGTGTCGGCGGTTTCCGAGAGGGGCGCCCCGGCAGAGGATTCGCCGACAGCGTTCGGCAGCCGGCCGGGAGCCACGTACGTCGTACGGGCAGCCGTCAGGAGCGGAACGGGCCCTTCACCTCGTACGTGATCCCGCCCGACGAGCTGCCGCTCGTGCCGCGCTGGCTGGAGAAGTACAGGCGGGTGCCGTCGGGGGAGAAGGCGGGGCCGGTGATCTCCGAGCCCGACTGGCCGGTGATGCGGAGGAACGGGGCGATCACGTCGTCCGGTGTGATGACGCAGATCTCCATGTTGCCGCCGTCCTCGGCGACGAAGAGGTCGCCGGAGGTGGTGCCGGTGATGTTGTCGACGCCGGTGAGGGGGGCCGTGCCCGACGTGACCAGGGAGTCGTCGTACGCCAGCTCGTAGGTGTTGGTCGTCAGGTTGAGCTGCCAGACCCGGTTGTCGCCCTTCGTGGTGAACCAGACCGTGTCGTTCGCGTAGTGGCAGCCCTCGCCGCCGTTGAAGGACTTCGAGCCCGAGACCTGGGTGCGGGTGGTCGTGGGAGAGCCGTCCGGGTCGGGGATGTCGGTCCAGGTGAAGGAGCCGGATGTGGCCGTTCCCGCGACCATGACCTGGAGGGTGCCGGCGGACAGGTCGCCCCACGTCGTGGGGACGAAGCGGTAGAGGCGGCCGTTCGTCTCGTCCTCCGTCAGGTAGATGACCTTGCGTACGGGGTCGGCCGCGGCCGCCTCGTGCTTGAAGCGGCCCATCGCGGGGCGCTGCACCGCCGCGTTCACGCCCCACGGGTCGGTCTCGTAGACGTAGCCGAGGGACACCTCCTCGCAGGACAGCCAGGTGTTCCACGGGGTCTTGCCGCCCGCGCAGTTGGTGCGGGTGCCGGAGAGAATGCGGTACGCGGACGTGATCGTGCCCGAGGAAGAGAACTTCACCGCGCTCGCGCCGCCCGACGGGTTGATCTCCGAGTTGGATACGTAGATCCAGCCGCTGCCGTCGGTGTAACAGGCCCCACCGTCCGGCGCGTTGTGCCAGGTGTACGAGGTGCCGGTGACCGCCTGGCCGGATCGGGCGATCACCCGGCTGGTGAAACCGCTGGGCAGCTGGATGCCGTTGGCGTCCGCCGAGCCCAGCGCCCCGTAGGGGCCGGTGCCGGGCTGGGCGGGTGCGGCGTAGGCGGCGCCGCGCCACAGGGTTCCGCCCAAGACGGCCGATGAACCGCCGAGGACGGCCGCACGCAGAAGGGTACGACGTTCCACTCTCGCTCCAAGGAGGTGCCGTGACCGCCCCGTTCGCCGGTCGGCGACGGGGTCGCGCACCGCCGGAGCCTAGGAGTGCGGGGTGGACGCGCCATGGACAGGCGATGGCGTGTACGCATCACGTGTGTCGTTCCCTGTACGTCCGCGCGTCAGAGGCGAAGTTACTGCGCCCGCACCTCGTACGTCGTCACCGTCACCGTCTCGTCGTCCAGGCACCGTCCTGACTCCAGGTCGAAACGCTGCTTGAGCAGCGGGGAGGCCACGAAGGGGCGGCCCTGGTGGGTGCCGGTGAGGCCGCGGGAGAGGACCGCCGCGCCGCTGAACGGGTCACGGTTGTCGATGGCGTACATCCGGCCCGCGCGGTCGCGGAAGACGGCGGCCTGCCGGCCGTCCGGCAGGAGTGCCGCCACTCCGCGTCCCGGGATCAGCAGGGACAGGTCACAGATGGCGAACCAGCCGTCCTCCAGCCGCAGTTGGACCTTCAGGTCGGTGGTCTCGGGAGCCAGGGTCATCGCTGGGCGCTTCCTTCCAGGGGGCGGCGGCCGATGGACAGCAGCGGCAGGTCGGGCTTGATCTGGTCGCGCTCGGGGACGAAGCCGACGACCGGGTCGGGGGTGTCCGGGGCGTTCACGAAGGACACGAACCGGGCCAGCTTCTCGGGGTTGTTGATGGTCTCGGCCCACTCGTCGCGGTAGGCGGCGACATGCGCGGTCATCAGCGTCTCCAGCTCCTCGCAGATGCCCAGCGAGTCGTGGACGACCACATCGCGTACGTGGTCCAGGCCGCCGGGGATCCGCTCCAGCCAGGTCGACGTGCGCTCCAGACGATCGGCGGTGCGGATGTAGAACATCAGGAACCGGTCGATCAGGCGGACGAGTTCGGCGTCGCTCAGGTCCTGTGCCAGCAGGTCCGCGTGGCGCGGGGTGGCGCCGCCGTTGCCGCCGACGTACAGGTTCCAGCCGTTGGAGGTGGCGATGATGCCGAAGTCCTTGGACTGGGCCTCGGCGCACTCGCGGGCGCACCCGGAGACGGCCGACTTGAGCTTGTGCGGGGAGCGGAGTCCCCGGTAGCGCAGCTCCAGGTCGATGGCCATACGGACGGAGTCCTGCACGCCGTAGCGGCACCAGGTCTGTCCCACACACGACTTGACGGTCCGCAGGGACTTTCCGTACGCATGCCCGGACTCGAAGCCGGCGTCCACCAACCTGGTCCAGATGAGGGGGAGTTGCTCGACCCGCGCGCCGAACATGTCGATGCGCTGACCGCCGGTGATCTTCGTGTAGAGGCCGAAGTCCCGGGCCACCTCACCGATCACGATCAGCTTCTCGGGGGTGATCTCGCCGCCGGGGATGCGCGGCACGATCGAGTACGAGCCGTTCTTCTGGAGGTTGGCGAGGAAGTGGTCGTTGGTGTCCTGGAGAGCGGCCTGCTCACCGCCCAGAACATAGTTGTCGGCGCCGATGGTCGGGGCGAGGGAGGCGATGATCGAGCCGACGGTCGGCTTGCAGATCTCGCAGCCGTCGCCGCCCCGGGCGCTCTCGCGGCCGTAGCGGTCCAGCAGGACCTGGTACGAGGGGATACGCAGGGCGAGGACGATCTCGTACAGCTCCTCGCGGGTCTGCCCGAAGCAGCCGCACAGGCCCTGGTCGACCTCGACGCCGCTCGCCGCCAGTTCGTCGTTGACGAGCTGGCCGAGCACCTTGACGCAGCTCCCGCAGCCGCTACCGGCCTTGGTGCACTTCTTGACCTCGGGCACGGTGGTGCAGGAGTGCTCGGTGACCGCGCCGCGGATGGTGCCCTTGGTGACGTTGTGGCAGGAGCAGATGACGGCGGAGTCGGGGAGCGCGGAGGGGCCGAGGGCGACCGGGGCGCCCGCGCCGGCCGGGAGGACCAGTTGCTCGGGGGCGATCGGCGGGACCGATCCCGTGAAGGCGCGCAGGGTGCCGTAGGCGTCCGCGTCGCCGACCAGGATGCCGCCGAGCAGCTCGCCGTCGCGGCCGATGACCAGCTTCTTGTACGTGCCCGAGCGCGAGTCGGCGTAGACGACGTCGAGGCAGTCGGCGGTGGCGCCGTGCGCGTCGCCGAAGGACGCGACGTCGACGCCCAGCAGCTTCAGCTTCGTCGACAGGTCGGCGCCGGTGAAGCTCGCCTCGTCGGCGGCGATCGTGGCGGCGGTCGTCTCGGCCATCTCGTAGCCGGGCGCCACCAGGCCGTACACCCGGCCGTCCGAGGCGAGGGCGCACTCGCCGATCGCGAACACGTGCGGGTCCGAGGTGCGGCACTGCTCGTCGACCTTGATGCCGCCGCGCTCGCCGACCGTGAGGCCGGTGTCGCGGGCCAGCTGGTCGCGGGGGCGGACACCCGCCGAGAACACCACCAGATCCGTGGAGAGTTCGGAGCCGTCGGACAGCTTCATGCCGGTCACGGCGCCGTCCTCGCCGGCGACGATCTCCTGCGTGCCGGTGCCCGTGTGGACGCTCAGGCCCATGTCCTGGATGGTGCGCAGAAGCGCGGCGCCGCCGCCGTCGTCGACCTGTACGGGCATCAGGCGCGGCGCGAACTCCACGATGTGCGTGGTCAGTCCGAGGCCCTTGAGCGCGCCCGCGGCTTCCAGGCCGAGCAGGCCGCCGCCGACCACCGCGCCGGTCGTCGCGCGCGCCTTCGCGTACTCCTCGATGGCGAGCAGGTCCTCGATGGTGCGGTAGACGAAGCAGCCCTCGGCGTCCTTGCCGGGGACCGGCGGCACGAAGGGGTAGGAGCCGGTGGCGAGGACGAGGGCGTCGTACGCGATCGTCAGGCCGGAGCGGGCCGTCACCGTCCGCGCGTCCCGGTCGATCGTCTCGGCCGGGTCGCCGACGTGCAGTTCGATCGCGTGCTCCTTGATGAACTCCGCGTCGGTGAGCGAGAGTTCGTCCGGCGTGCGGCCCGAGAAGTACGAGGTGAGCTGGACCCGGTCGTACGCCGGACGCGGCTCCTCGCACAGCACGACCACGCGGTGCGTGGCGGTCAGGCCGCGCTCGGCCAGCGCTTCGAGGAAGCGCTGGCCGACCATGCCATGGCCGACGAGCACGATCGTGGGGCGGGGCTGGTCCCCAACAATTGCGGTCGTGGACATCAGGAGCCTCCATCGTTGGTGAGCAGGTGAAGCAGCGGGGCACCGTCCGTGGGGAGCGGCTCTGCTCCCTCCCAGGCGCGGGCGAGCGCGCCGACGGTGCCGAGTTCGCCGACGAGTACGCCGCCGACCAGCCGGTCGTCGCGGACGACGACCTTGCGGTAGGTGCCGCGGGTGGCGTCGGCGAGCTGGATGACGTCGTCGCCGGGGCGGGGGTCGACCTCGCCGAAGGCGGCGAGATCGAAGGGGCTGTGGTTGATGGGGGCCCGGTGGCCCGAGGGGGTGGTGTGACCGGTGAGGGTGAGCCGGGTCAGGGAGCGGGTGCCGGTGTAACGGGCACTCGTATCACTCGTATCACTCGCGTCGTTCGCATCACGTGCGTCGCTCGCGTCGCTTGCGATCAACTCCGCGAGGACGTCGGCCTGTTCGAGGGCGGGTGAGGCCAGGCCGTACACCGTGCCCCGGTGTTGGACGCAGTCGCCGATCGCGTGGATGTGCGGGTCGGACGTACGCAGTTCGTCGTCGACGAGGATGCCCTTGTGGACGGCGAGGCCCGCGTCCTGTGCGAGGCCCACGCGGGGGTGGACGCCACAGGCGAGGACGACGAGGTCGGCGTCGAGCGCGTACCCGTCGGCCAGCTCGACCGAGCGGACCGCGCCGGCGACGCTGCGCACATCGCGTACCCGGCATTCGGTGTGCACCTCGACGCCCAGGTCCGTGAGGTGCCGGTGCACCAGCCGGGACGCGGAGGGGTCGAGCTGGCGCTCCATGAGCCGTTCGGCCTGCTGGGCGAGCACCACCTGCGCGCCGCGCACGGCGAGCGCGCGGGCGGCCGAGACGCCGAGGAGTCCGCCGCCGATGACGACGGCCCGGACGCCGGGGCGGACGGCCTTCGACAGGCCCAGGCAGTCGTCCATGGTGCGGAACGCGTGCACTCCCTCGGGCAGTTCGTGCCGGTCACGTGTGAACAGACCGCGCAAGGGGGGGAGCATGGCATTGGAACCGGTCGCGAGGACCAGCGTGTCGTATGCGATCACCGAGTCGTCGGCGCAGTGCACCATGCGTGCGGCGCGGTCGATGTGGACGGCCCGGGCGCGCACCAGCCGGGCCGGCGAGGGGAGCGCGATCACCTCGGGGGCGTAGCGGCCGGCCAGGACCTCGGCGAGCAGCACGCGGTTGTACGGGCCGTGCTCCTCCTCGCCGACGAGCACGGCGGACACGCCGAGCTGCTGGAGCCGCTGGGCGAGACGTGCGCCCGCGAGTCCGGCGCCGATCACCACCACACGCGTATTCGAGGTCATGTACGGCAGCGTGCGGTGCCGGTGTTACCCGGTCGCATCACGTCTGTTTCCCGCGGGGAACGCTGCCCTCAGCGGGGGCGGGGTCCGGATGTGAGGGTTCGGCGTACGCGCCGGGGGCTGGGCGTGAGGTCGTGCGCGCGGGGCTGCGAAGCGCGCCCCCGACCCTCGCGGGCCCGCCCCTCGCCCCCGCCCCCCCGGACCTCAGGAGACCCTCAGGCTTGACGGAATTCATGGACGGCACACCTATCTCGTCCGTAGGGTCGCGATCATGCCTGATATATCGCTGACCATGGTCGTTGTGCTGTGCCTGGCCTCCCTCGCGGCGGGCTGGATCGACGCCGTGGTGGGCGGCGGCGGGCTGCTCCTGCTCCCCGCGCTGCTGCTGGGGCTGCCTTCCGGTACTCCGGCGGCGTACGCGCTGGGCACCAACAAGGCGGTGGCGATCGTCGGGACGACGGGCGCCGCGGTGACGTACGCGCGCAAGGCGCCCGTGGACGTGCGACTCGCCGTACGGATCGGGCTCGCGGCGCTCGCCGGCTCGACGGCGGGGGCGTTCGTCGCGGCCGGGCTGAGCACCGAGGTGCTGAAGCCGGTCGTCATGGTCGTCCTGGTCGGCGTCGGAGCCTTCGTGATCTTCCGCCCCGCCTTCGGTACGGCTCCCTCGACCACCCCCGTCTCCCCGCGCCGCGTTCTCGCAGCCATCGGGCTCGCGGGCCTCGGCATCGGCTTCTACGACGGGCTGATCGGCCCCGGCACGGGTACGTTCCTCGTACTCGCCCTGACCGCGCTGCTCCACCTCGATCTGGTGACCGCCTCGGCCACCGCCAAGATCGTCAACTGCTGCACCAACGCCGGCGCCCTGGCGACCTTCGCCTGGAAGGGCACGGTCCACTGGCAGCTGGCCGCGCTGATGGCCGTCTTCAACCTCGTCGGTGGCACGGTCGGGGCGCGCACGGCGCTCAAGAAGGGCAGCGGGTTCGTCCGGGTGGTGCTGCTGACGGTGGTGTGCGCGCTGGTGGCGAATTTGGCCTATCAGCAGTGGGTCGCGTAGCGGCGCGGTGGATGGACATCACTTTCGCAGCGTCACGTCGACCTGCCAGGGGTCGCCCAACTTGTAGGACGTCCCGTCCGCGGTTTCCCCGCTGGTGGTATATACCCCGATGACGCTGATCTTCTCACCCGGTGTGGACGACTGAAGGATGTCGCACACCTGGGTGGCGGTGCTGACCGGAGTGTCCTTGAGGTGGGTGATGACTTCACCGGCCTCGATATTCGCTTTGCTGGCCGGAGAGTTGGTGTCCACGATCCCAATGACGAGACCGTCGATGTTCTTGCCGGTGAGGCGCTTCTGCACAGCCTTCGCCTCAGCTTGGTCTTCCTCGGGGAAGTAGGTCGAGAAATTGGGGTCGCTGAGCGCCATCAGAATCTGCCATCCGGGATTGTTCTTTCCCCCTCCCTCGGAAAGCCCTTTGAGGAGAGGTTCGGCGTGGTCGCTGCTGATGGCGAAGTTCTGGTCTCGAGTCTCGCCTGTGGCGTAGGCGTCGTTGATACCGACAAGCTTCGCCTCGTTGTTGAGCAGCGGGCCTCCGGAATTTCCGAGGTTGAGCGTCGCCGAATGCTGGATCGTGGACGGCAGATCGGGCTCGCTCGGATCGCCCGTCGTGGCGACGTCGGGCGACTGGACCACCCCGTTGGTAAGGACGGCCTTCTGGTTACTCGTCTCGCCCACTGTCTCGGGGTAGCCGATCGCCGTCAGTTCGTCCCCCTGCTTGAGTTCGCCGCTGTCGCCGAACTCCACCTGCTTCAGATCCTCTTGTGGCGTCGCCAGTTTCACGACCGCCAGGTCCTCGCAGGGATCACTTCCCACCAGCCGGGCAGGAACGGGCGCGCGGTCCTCGATGCGGACTTTGAGGGCGGCCTCACCGGCGACCACGTGGGCGTTGGTGAGGATGAGACCTTGTTCGGCGTCGTAGATGATTCCCGTACCGGAACCTCCGAGGCCACCCAGCACTTGCACGGTCGCGGGCGCCACCCGTTCGAAGATCTCCCTCGGTGACAGGTCGTCCGCCGTGGCCGTGGTCGTGGTGAGACCGCCGCCGAGAGCGAGGGCTGACACGGTGGCGACGCATATTCTGGTGATCGGCCGCATAAGGGCCTCCTAGCTCTGGGCCCTGAATCCCGGCGGAGGCACCAACTCTCAAGCCGGGCAAAAGATCTGCCCTTTCAGCGTAATGCTCCGACATTCGCCTGTCGCGGTGAGGGACGGCCGCGCCGGTCAGCCGGCACTGCTCCCTGTCAGATGGGCGAAGACGACCACGTTGCCCCGATACCCCGTCGACTTCGAATAGCCGCCGCCGCAGGTGATGACGCGCAGCTCGGGCCGGTGCGCGGCGCCGTACACCTTCTTGTCGGGGAAGTTCCGGGCGTCGTACGCCTCTACGGCGTCGACGGTGAAGACGGCGGTGCTGCCGTCGCGTCGCTCCACCTGGACGACGCCGCCCTTCTTGAGGGCGCCGAGGTCGTAGAAGACGGCGGGGCCGTCGGCGTTGTCGACGTGTCCGGCGACGATCGCGGTGCCCGTCTCGCCCGGGGCGGTGCCGGCCTCGTACCAGCCGGCGAGGTTCTTCCGCTCGGCGGGCGGGACGTCCAGGCTGCCCTGCGGGGTGAGGCCGAGGCCCATCAGGGGGGCGTTCACGCCGATCGAGGGTATGCGGATGCGCTCCGGCGGGGAGTGCGGCAGGGCGGGGGCCGCGGACTGGTTCTCGGCGGCGCCGGGTGCCGCGGCCTGCGCGGCGGACGGCTGGGGCGGCGGGTGACTCCCGGCGCCGCTGTGCAGCAGCCAGGCGCCGGAGCAGAGGGCGGCCGCGGTGACGGACGCTATGGCTATGTTGCTGACTCGGCGCACGGGAACCTCCTTTCGGGGTCCTTTCCAGGGCTGTATCAGGGGTTGTCGGGAGGCGTCGGGGGTTATCGGGGTTGAGGGCGGGGGTGGGTTGTGGGTGGGGGTGGGTCCCCATCCCCCTCCGGGCCGCGAGGGGCGTCGAGCCACGGAGGGGGAGGGGACGGCGGTACCGGCGGACGGACGGCGGAGGGTGTCCGTCAGATCCCGTCGCCTCTCGCCCGGCGATGCAGGAGCCAGGTACCGCCCGCGGCGGCGACGGCCAGGGCCGCCACTCCCGCCGCGGTCTGCACGGGGTCGGGGCCGAGTGCGCCACCGACTCCCGTATTCACATGTCCACGCGGCTGAATCTGCTCGCGCGTGGAGGTCAGGGTCACCATCAGGTCACCGGCGGCCTGCCCGCCGCCGGGGCACTTCGCGACGATCTCGTACGTCCCCGGCTGCGCGCCCGGCGGCACCCGGAACTGCCCGATCGCGTCCTGTTCGTGCGCGCTGGCGGCGAGCATGAAGGTGCCCGCGCCGACCGCGCTGGCGTCGCCCGTCGCGGGGCCTTCCGCGCCGCACACCGCCGTGTTGACGGTGACGTCGGAGCCCGGGACGACGGTGGAGGGGAACACCTCCAGCCTTCCCGTGTTCCCGCCGTACGCGGGCGCGGCGGCGAGGCCCGCGGCGGCGACGGCGAGCGCGGTACCGGTCAGCAGACGGGCTGTGCGTCGCATGGTTGCTTGCTCCTCCGAGGGGGCGCGGCCGGCGGCACCCCCAAGTGCCGCTGCGTCGGTCGTGCCCCTGCTCCACCGAGGTAAATGGCACACGGCCGCGCCCGCTTCCTGAGAACACGTCAGAAGTGCGGTGAACGGGTGGCGGACGGAGGGCCGTACGGGGGGCCGGATGGGGGTGGTTCAACGGCGTTCCAGCAGGTCACCGCCGTACGGCTGGTGCGTCGTGGAAAAGATCCCGAAGAACGGTGGGCAGGAGTGTGAACGGGTGACCGGGGGGCGGTGACGCCTTGACCTCAAGGAAGGTTGAGGTAACAGGCTGTGCCGCATGAAGACAACTGACACCGAGCAAACACCCCCTGACGCCTCCGCTACCTCCGCTACCTCCGCGACCTCCGCCGCCTTCGATGCCGTACGTGTCGCCGTCGTCGTCGGCAGCAACCGCGAGGGCCGCTTCGGTCCCGTGGTCGCCGACTGGCTGTTGAGCCGCATCCGGGAGCGCGGCGATCTCGTACCGGAGGTCGTGGACGTCGCCGACATCCAACTGCCCACCACTCTGTCCCCGACCCCCGAGGCGACCGCCGCGCTCGCCGCCGTCACCCCGAAACTGGCGTCCGCCGACGCGTTCGTCGTCCTCACCCCCGAGTACAACCACTCCTTCCCCGCCGGCCTGAAGAACCTCATCGACTGGCACTACACCGAGTGGCGGGCCAAGCCCGTCGCCCTCGTCTCCTACGGCGGCCTCGCCGGAGGCCTCCGCGCCGTCGAACACCTCCGCCAGGTCTTCGCCGAACTCCACGCCGTGACGGTGCGCGACACGGTGTCCTTCCACAATGCGGGCGGGTCCTTCGACGACGCGGGCCGCCTGAAGGACGCCTCGGCCCCGGACGCGGCCGCGAAGACGATGCTGGACCAGGTGGTGTGGTGGGGGCGTGCGCTGCGGGAGGCGAAGGAGAGGCGGCCGTACGGGGGTGAGCGCGGCCGCGACGCGATCGAGCGACGCATGCGGCCCTGGGGGCTCACTTGACCGGGTCGTTGCGTTCCAGGAGGCGGAAGGTCTTCCCCTTCGCCTGGAACAGGAAGTACGACGACGCCTCCAGCTCCAGGGACTTGGCGCCGTCTGCGTCGAAGCGGAGGGGTTTGGCGAGTCCCTGGTAGGTGACGTCGAACAGGCGCTGGGTCACGACCCCCGGTTCGATGTCGGCCGTTTCGCCCAGCTTCTCCAGGGCGCGCGTGACCAGTCCCACGGCGTCGTACGCCTCCGGGGACCAGCGCCCGGGTGCCGTGCCGTACCTCGCGCGGTAGGCGGTCCTGAAGGTGCGGGACACGCTGCCGGGGTCGGTGAAGGGGGTGCCGAACAGCCAGTCCTGGCCCGCGGCTGCGGCCTGCTGGAGGAAGGCCGGGCGCATGATGCGCCAGGTGCCCAGGCGCGGTCCGGTGAAGCCCTCGTCGGCGAGTGCGCGGGCGCAGCGTGCGGCGCGCTCGGGCGATGTGCCACTGAAGACGACGGCCTGCGCCTTGGCTGCGAGGGCGGCGCGGACGGCGGGAGCGAAGTCGTCACTGTCGGCCGCCACGGGGTGGACGCTGGTCGTGCCGTCATGGGGCGGGCTCTGCGAGAAGTGGTTGGTGAGGTCCGAGCCCGTCCGGCCCGCCGCCCGGTCGTCGATGACGGCGGTGCGGTCGACCGGTCGTACGGAGGTCAGATATGACACCAGCGGGAGGGCCAGGTGCGACTCGGGGCCCCGGGTGACGCACAGGGTGATGAAGTTCTGGTCCGAACCGCTGAGTTGGGTCTCGTCCATGGAGATCAGCACCATGGCCGTGCGGGTCTTCCGGTAGATCGGGGCTGCGGCGAGCGCTGCGGCGGGCGTGTTGAGACCGAGCACCACGCTCACCCCGGCTTCGGTGAAGCGCCGGGCCGCCTGCTTGGCGCGGGCCGCCTCGCCCCGGTCGTCGACGGTGTCGAGGGCGAGGCGGAACGTGATGCCCGCGCGCGCGTTGTGCTGCTCCACGGCGAGCCGCGCCCCGCGCTCCTGCGCCACGCCGTCCGCCTTGTCCGCGCTGCTGAGGTCGGCCTGGAAGCCGAGAGTGTGCACGGGAAGGGCGGCGCCCGTGCCCCCTCTCCCGGCGGCCAGATAGGCGCTGGCCCCGCCGCCGACGGCGACCACCGCGGCCGCCGCGCTTCCCATCAGCAGGATGCGCCGTCGGGTCGGAGGGCGGGCGTCCTGCGGGTCCGAGGGTGCCGGGTCGTCGGCCGTCGGTTGCCTTGGGGATCGTTGGGGAGTGGGCACGTCCAGTGCCCGTGCGGAGCGTTCGGCGACCACACGGAGGACCGCGGGCGGCAGCCAGTCGTCCTCCTGGTCCTCGGGGATCCCCCGTGCGAGCGAGACCCGCGGGTCACGGAGCGCGGCCGCGACCTCCCTGGCCGTCGGTCGGTCGGTCGGGTCCTTGGCCAGGCAGGCCGCGACCAACGCCCGCAGCTCGCCGGGGACTTCCGCCAGATCCGGCTCCTCGTGCACCGTACGGAACAGGACACCCGCCGCGTACCCGGTGCCGAACGGGCGTCGGCCCGAGGCCGCGTACGCCAGGACGCAGCCCAGCGAGAAGACGTCGCCGGGCGGGCCGACCTTCCCTGCGCGGGCCTGTGCCTGCTCCGGCGCGAGGAAGCCGGGCGTGCCGACGACGGCGTCGGGTGCGGTGAGCGCGGTGGCGCCCGCGGCGTGGGCGATGCCGAAGTCGATGAGGCGGGGGCCGTCGAGGGCGAGCAGGACGTTGCCCGGCTTCACGTCGCGGTGCACGAGTCCCGCCGCGTGTACGGCGGTCAGCGCGTCGGCCAGGCGGGATCCCAGGGTCCGTACGGCGGCGACGGGCAGCGCGCCGAAGCCGTCGACCGCCTCGACCAGGGACGGTCCGGGAACGAACTCCGTGGCCAGCCACGGCTCCCGGGCCTCCGTGTCGGCGGCCACGACCGGCACCAGCCAGCGCCCGTTCAGACCGCGGACCGCCGTCACCTCGCGCCGGAACCGGGTGCGGAAGGCCGGATCCGCCGCGTGCTCGGCGCGGATCGTCTTGAGGGCGACGAGTGTCCCGCCCGCCGTACGGGCGAGGTGGACGACGCCCATGCCGCCCGCGCCGAGCCGGGCCAGCAGCCGGTGCCCACCGATGTCCTCGGGGTCGTCGGCGGTCAGAGGCTGCATCAGAAGTCGACCTTGCCCGCGTAGGAGTACCGGCCGCCCTTCACCTCGTACCGGAAGATCTCGCTCCCCTTGAGGAGTCGGTCCTCGAACGCGTACGTGCGGACGAGCCCCTTGTACGTTCCCTTCGCCAGCAGGTTGTGCAGCCTGGTCCGGGAGGGCCGGCCGCCGGCCTCGGTGAGGCGGGCGATGACCATGCGGGCCACGTCGTAGGCCTCCGCCGCCCAGTACGGGGGTGCGGAGCCGTAGCGCTTGCGGTAGGCGGCGGCGAAGGCGCGGACGGGGGCGGCCGACGGGTCGATGTACGGGGCGAAGATCTGCCAGCCGTCGGCGGCGGCGCCCGCGGCGGTCAGGAACTCCGGTGCGGCGGCCGGGTAGCCGAGGACGCGCGGGCCGTCGAAGCCCGTCCGGGAGAGGGCGCGCGCGACGGCGGCGGCGCGGGCGGGGGTGCCTGTGTAGACGAAGCCGTCCGGCTTGTCCGCCAGCATCTCGGCGACCACCGGCGCGAGGCGCTCGGTCAGGCGCGGCACGACGCGCGGCTCGCCGGCGATCTCCACGACGCCGAGGTACTGGAACATCGGGCGGCCGAGCTGCCAGGCCGGGCTGCCGCCGGCACGGTCGATCAGCACGCCCACGCGCTGGGCGCCCTGGGTCTTGAGGGAGAAGGCCGCCATGGCGGGCAAGCTCGTGTAGCCAGGGACGGCCTGGAGGAAGCGGCGGGGCTGCGCGGTGCCGTACACCTCCTGGGCGGAGGAGGCCGTGAGCTGGGGGACGAGCTGTGCGTCGTAGCTGTCGAGGCTGGCCCCGGTGGTCTCGTCGCCGGTCGAGCCGATGACGGCGAGCAGGTCGCGGTCCGCGGCGAGGGCGCGGGCCACCTTGGCGGCGCGGGTCGCATCGCCCGAGTCGTCTACCGCCTTGAGGGCGAGGGTGAAGGGTTTGTCCTCGCGGGAGTTGAACTGCTCGACGGCCAGCCGTACGCCGCGCTCCTGAGCCTGTCCGAGGGTTTTCTGCGGGCCCGTCAGGTCGGCCTGCACGCCGAGGAGCAGGCGGCGGGCGGCGGACGAAGCGGCGGGCGCGGTGTCGTCGTCGCGCCGGGCGGCCCAGACGGCGGCGCCGCCACCGGCCGCGAGCAGGGCCGTGCCGCCGAGCAGCAGGAACCGGCGGCGGCTCGAGGAGCGAGGCACGTCTGGGGTAACTACCGTCTGCTGTCCGCCCGTTGTCGCGTCGAGGGCCGTCGCCTCGATGTCGGGGAGGGCGAGCATCGCGGCGGAGCGGTCCGCGATGAGTCGTACGACGGTGTCGGGCAGCCAGTCGACGGTGTCGTGGGGCGTGTCCTCGACCAGTGTCTCGTCCACCTCGCGGGCGGTGGGCCGGGCGGCCGGATCCTTGGCGAGGCAGCGCTCCAGGAATGCGCGCGTGTCGTCGGGGACACCGTCGAGGTCGGGCTCGTCGTGCACGGTGCGGTAGAGGAGGGCGTCCACGGCGCCGGTGCCGAAGGGCAGGCGCCCGGTGGCGGCGTAGGAGAGGAGACAGCCGAGGGCGAAGACATCACTGGCGGGCGATGCGGGCTGCGCCTGGGCCTGCTCCGGGGCGAGGAAGCCGGGTGTGCCGACGACCATGTCGGCCGAGGTGAGCGCCGTCTCCTCGGTGGCACGGGCGATGCCGAAGTCGATGAGGCGGGGGCCGTCGAGGGCGAGCAGCACGTTGCCGGGCTTGACGTCGCGGTGGACGAGTCCCGCATCGTGTACGGCGGTCAGGGCGCGGGCCAGCATCCGGCCGAGGACGCGCACACCGTGCGGCGGCAGCGGACCGCAGGTGGCGACGGCCTCGGCGAGCGAGGGACCGGGGACGAAGGCGGTGGCGAGCCAGGGCGCGGGTGCGTCCGGGTCGGCGCCGGTGACCGGCACGGCCCAGGGGCTGTCCACGCGCCGGGCGGCGGCGACCTCGCGGCCAAAGCGCGCGCGGAACTCGGGCTGGTCGGCGTACTCCGGCAGGATCACCTTGACGGCGGCCAACTCGCCCGACTCGGCACGGCCGAGATAGACGACGCCCATGCCGCCGGCGCCGAGCCGGGCGAGCAGCCGGTGGCCGCCGATGCGGGCGGGGTCGGAGGGGGTGAGCTTCTCGGTCATCAGCGGTCGCCCTTCGTGCCGACGCTCGGCTCCGGCGAGTTCCGTTCGATCGCGGCTCTGAGGCGGGTTCGCATGCCGACGTGTGGATCCCGCAGCCGGTCGAACAGATCTGTCCGGGACCAGCCCTCGGAGCCCTTGGCGGAGACGGCGAGGGTGAACTGGCCGATGCGGGTCTGCTCCCAGATGTACTCGTGGGGGCCGCCGACTTCGGCGCTCGTGTACTCGCCGAGTTCGGTGAGGGCGTCGTCGGCGTACTCGTTCCCGGAGTCGCCGAACGAGTTCGGGACGTCGTTCAGGGAGGTGATCACCTCGTCGGAGCGCAGCTGCTGCGAGGGGCAGCGCATCATCTCCTCCAGGACCTCGGCGTTCTCCCAGTCGGCCTGCTCGGGGGTGCGGTGCACCGTGACGACGGCGCTCAGCCGGACCGGGCCCTTGGCGCCGCTCGCCGGTATCTCGTAGGAGCGGGTCAAGGTGGCGAGGACGTCCTTGGGGAGTGCCTGCTGCTGCCAGACACAGTCGTCGCCGAGGACCGGCCAGCGCCGCGGGTCGCTCTCGTACGGGGTCCGGCGGACGGCACCGGGGCCGAAGGCGGAGGGGTCCGCGATGACGTCCCGGATCAGCGCGGCGGCCCGGGCCCTCGTCGTCGGCCGTTCGGCGGGATCGATGTCCACGACGGCGGTCGACGACGGGCCGGCAGTCGTCGGGGCACCGGCCTTCTTTACGGGGGCCGGTCCGGACGGCTCGCCTCCACCGGAGGTACAGCCGACCCACACCAGGCCGCACACCGCGACGGCGCAGCCGAGGCGCAGCGCTTCCCTTGTCACGACCACAAGCCCCCCTGGAATCACCAGTTCACCATGCGTCCGCCGTGATGCTAAGCGGTAACTGGCGGGACACTACAACCGGTTCACGATCGCGTGGCACAGCCGTACCCCACCTGTCACACACTCGGCACAGGTCTGGCACAGACCTGGCACCGTGCCGCTGTCAGGCCCATGACCTGCGCATTCAAAGTGAACAACACCCCATCAGGTTGCCGGGGTTCAGTCCTGTTCGCCTTGGCGGACCTCCACGATGGGCAGCAGGCGCGACCCACGGGGCTCTCGGGCTTGACGCCGCCATCAAGTTAGGCTGTGCACCCGCGCCCAGCGCCTCGCCGGCCGGACGACGACTCCGCCCTCCCCGAGGGTCCTTGCTCGACGCCGGGGCTTCCGGTGATACCGGAAGCCCCGGCATCCCCGGCGAGTTACTTCTCGACCGGGCAGCCCGACGCCGCGGGCTCAGTCACCCGGACCCCGGGGCGATCTTGGTTTGTGGGACGGGAGAGTTGGCGTAGGGTTGCGCATACCGACGCGGGGTGGAGCAGCTCGGTAGCTCGCTGGGCTCATAACCCAGAGGTCGCAGGTTCAAATCCTGTCCCCGCTACCAAGAACTGAGGGGTCGGCCAGGTTCACTGGCCGGCCCCTCAGCCGTTAGTCCTTGTAGTCGGGGGCGATGCGCTCGACCAGTCGCAGCAGTGCCGACCAGGCGAGGTCGTATGCCGTGTCGTCCTGGAGGTCCGAGCTGTCGTCCTCGCCCGTGAGTTGGCGTGCGGTGAGTTCGCAGATGTCGTGACCGGGGGTGACGAGAGGGGTACCCGCGGCTGCGGCTGCGGTCTGGATCTCGCATGCCTTGTCCAGGTAGTACATGCGCAGGAACGCTTGGGCGGGGGTCTCGCCGACCGTGAGCAGGCCGTGATTGCGCAGGATCATCGCGGAGTGATGGCCGAGGTCGGCGACGAGGCGCTGCTGTTCGGCGAGGTTGAGGGCGACGCCTTCGTAGTCGTGGTAGCCGAGCCTGCCGTAGAACTCCATGGAGATCTGGTTGAGCGGGAGCAGGCCGTGTTCCTGGGCTGCGACGGCGCAGCCGGCCTTGGTGTGGGTGTGCAGGACGCAGTGCGCGTCGGGCCGGGCGGCGTGGATGGCGCTGTGGATGACGAAGCCGGCGGGGTTGACCGGGTGGGGGCTCTCGTCGACGGGGTGGCCGGCCAGGTCGATCTTGACGAGGTTCGATGCGGTGATCTCCTCGAAGAGGAGGCCGTAGGGGTTGATCAGGAAGTGATGCTCCGGACCGGGGAGCCTGACGGAGATGTGCGTGAAGATCAGGTCGGTCATCCTGAAGTGCGCCACGAGGCGGTAGACCGCGGCGAGTTCGCGGCGCAGCCGCCGTTCCTCGTCGGCCGCGGTCGGGGTAGTGCGGTCGGGGCGCAGGGACAGCTCGGTCATCAGTGGCTCTCTTTCCGGTGTGCGGTCGGTGGTCGGGGGACGAGTGCATGCCCGGCGCCGGCACGACGATATCGGCGGTTCGTACTGGCGCCGAAGTGGCGGTTGTGTCCAATATGGAATCGCCCATTGGATGAATCCAGCACTCCCGCGTGATGCCGCTGGGCGGGGAGGATGCCTCCTGATGACCGAGTCCGAGCAGCCGTCCGTGCCCCTGAGCGCGTTGCTTGCCAACCCCGCCCTGGGCCTGCGCCAGGTCGCGGGCCCGGCCGGGGACCACCGTGTCAGTACGGTCGGCACCACGGAGATCGAGAACCCGACGCCGTATCTGGTGGGCGGCGAGCTGCTCCTCATCGCCGGCGTGCGTCTTCCTCGCGACGCGGAGGGCATCGACACGTATGTACGGCAGGTCGTCGCCGCCGGAGTGAGCGCGCTCGGGTTCGGCGTCGCCCCCGTGCACCAGGAGGTGCCGCCCGAGCTCGTCGCCGCCTGCGACCGCCATGAGCTGCCGCTTCTGCGACTGCCGCCGGCGACCCCGTTCGTCGCCGTCGGGCAAGCGGCCTACGCCGCGATCGCCGAGGCCCGCAACCGTGAGCTGCGCGAGATCTCCCGAGCACAATCGGCGCTGGCCACGGCCGCCGCCCGGCCGGATGCGCTCCGGGCCGTGCTCGACCGGCTCAGCGCGCACACCGGCGCCTGGGCGGTCCTCTTCGACGCCCAGGGCAACGAACTGTTCAGCGCCGGTCCCCGCCCCGCGTCACCCACTCCGGAACGCGTACGTGACCTCGCCGTACGCACCACCGCCCGCGTCCGCACCGGCCCCGCCGGCCGATCCGCACCGGCCGCGGCAGCCGATCACGAGGGCGGAACCCACCTGACCGTCCACACCCTGCCCGGAGCCGACGGCACCACGACACTCGCCCTCGGCCAGGCCGCCACCACGGCCCCGACCCTGGTCCACCGCCAGGTCACCAGCACGGCGACGGTCCTGCTGGCCCTGCTCACCAGCCCCCGGCACGCCCTGGGCACCGACACCCACAGCGCCGGCGCGCTGGTACGGCTCATGCTCGGAGCCACCCCGGCCGACGTCGCACCCGCCCTCAGGCCCGCCGGCACGACGCAAGCCGGACACTGGATCGTGGTCCACGGCCGGCACACGCCCGCACGCTCCACGTCGGCACCGCACCCGGGCGACGACCCGGCCCAACTCGCCACCCTGGGCACCGCCCTGGGCACCCCCTACCTCCACGTCGACGGCTCCGAACTGAAAGCACTGGTCCCCAGCGCACCGGACGCCCGCCCCGAGGCTCCCGCGCAAGCCGCCGACCTGGGCTGGGTCCTCGGTTTCAGCACACCCGCGCCGGCCTCGGACCTGCCGCATGCCGACCGTCAGGCCGAACGCGCCCTGCAACGCGCGATCGCCGCGCAAGTGCCCGCCGCCGTCCACACCAGGGACCCGCTCACCGTTCACGGGCTCATCCCCCCTGCCGACGCCCGGGATCTGGCCCGCGCCCGCTTCGCCCCTCTCGAGCAGGCCGGCGCGCCGGGCACCGCAGTCCTCCTCGACACCCTGCGGACCTGGCTGACCCTTCACGGCAGCTGGGACCGCACCGCCGCGACCCTCCATGTCCACCGCAACACCGTGCGTCACCGCTTGGCGCGGGTCGGCGAACTCCTCGACGTCGACCTGCAGGACCCCGGCGTACGCATGGAACTCTGGTTCGCCCTGCAGTGGCTGCCCGGCGAGACGGGCGAGTAAGGCGCCCGCTGACCTGACATTCCTTGGCCGGAGATGCGCTTCCTGCGGCGGCATCTTCAGGGCGCAGAGGGCGAGTTCATCGGTACGGGAGGATCGCCCATCCCGGCCGAGGAGAGCAGCGCGGTGTGAAAGTGCGTCCAGGTGGACGGCTGGAGGAGGAGGGACCTCGGAGTAGACCACGTCCATGGCTCCGGGCTCGGCGAAGGAGATGATATTGAACGCGCCGTTCAGGCCTTGGTGCGCGCCACCGCCGAACGGGAAGACCTGGAGGGTGACGCTCGGCAGGTCGGACACCCTCGTCAGGTGGTCGAGCCGGCCGCGAGCCACTTCCGCTCCAGGGTCGCGGACGGGGACCCAGCCGCGCTCCATCTTCGTGATCTTTGTGATCGCCGCGGCCTGATATCTTTTTCTGAAAGTGTATATACGCGCTATTGGGGGTGCCATGTCCCGCACAGTCATCGACCTCGACGACGAAGCCCTCGCTGAAGCCGCCCGCCACCTGGGCACGAGCACGAAGAAGGACACCGTGAACGCCGCGCTCAGGGAGATCGCCGACCGGCGGCGGCGTGCCGTGGCGGTGGAGCGTATGCGGCAGATGGTCGCCGAGGGCGAGATCGACTTCTCGGCCATCGAGGGGCCTGCCCCCTCGGCCTCCGCCGAGGGGCACCACGCGGCGTGAGCGAGACGTTCCTCATCGACACCAGCGCGCTCATCCGCTTCTACCGAGGGCAGACCGGACCCGAGTGGGACCAACTCGTCTGCTCGGGTCTGGTCGGGTTGTGCGAGCCCGTGCGGCAGGAGTACCTGAGGGCGGTCGGGGGGCGTCCGGCGTATTACGAGGCGGACGGTCTGCTCCGGGCGACGTTCCCGTACTACGCGATGCGTGACTCCGTCTGGGAGGACACGGCCGTGTTGCAGCAGACGCTCGCCGACCGCGGATGGCATCAGTGCGCGAGCCCGGTCGACCTGCTGGTGTCCGTCACCGCTCAGCATCACAAGCTGACCGTGCTGCACCAGGATGCCGACTTCGAGGCCATCGCCCGCGCCACGGGGCAGCCGGTCCGCCGCATCGTCGACTGACGCCCCCCGGTGTGAACGTACGAGCGGCCGCACTCGCCGGAAGACCGAGGCGGCCGCACGGACCCACTTCCCAGGGGGCTCAGCTCACCCCCACCGCGGACCAGGCCGCCGCCACCGCTTTGTACTCCGCACTGCTCGCCCCGTACAGATCCTTCGCCGCGTTCAGCGTCGCCGTGCGGGCGGCGGCGTAGTCGGTCGAGGAGGTCATGTAGACCGTGAGGGCGCGGTACCAGATGGCGCCGAGCTTGTTGTGGCCGATGCCGGTGACCGTCGAGCCGTTGCAGGTGGGGGAGTTGTACGAGACGCCCTTGATGGTCTTCGCGCCGCTGCCCTCGGCGAGGACGTACGCGAAGTGGTTGGCGACGCCCGAGGAGTAGTGGACGTCCAGGTTCTTGACCGAACTGCTCCAGCAGTCCACCGAGTTGCCGTCCTTCGACGGCTTGTCCATGAAGCGCAGGGCCTTCTTGCCGAAGCCCGAGCGGACGACCTTCTCGCCGATCAAGTAGTCGCCGGGATCGGTGGAGTTGGCCGCGTAGAACTCGACCAGCGTGCCGAAGATGTCCGACGTCGCTTCGTTGAGCCCGCCGGACTCGCCCGAGTACGTCAGCGCCGCCGTGGTCGACGTGACGCCGTGGGACATCTCGTGGCCCGCGACGTCCAGGGCCACCAGCGGTCCGAGCGCCGTCCCGTCACCGTCCCCATAGGTCATGCAGAAGCAACTGTCGTCCCAGAAAGCGTTGTTGTAGTTGCTGCCGTAGTGCACGCGGTTGTACGAGCCCTTGCCGTCGCCGGCGATACCGCTGCGGCCGTGGACGTTCTTGTAGTAGTCCCAGGTCTTGTCCGTGCCGTACTGCGCGTCGACCGCCGCCGACGAGCGGTCGGACGCCGTCCCGGTGCCCCAGTGGTTGTCCGCGTCCGTGAAGAGCGTCGCGGGCGCGCGGCTGATGCAGATCCCGAGGATGCACACGTCCGTATTGTTCGCGGCGTCGCCGGTGTACGTGTTCCCGCGCGTCGCGTCCTTGAGCTGGTACGTCGATCCGGAGAGCGTCGTCTTCAGCGGGACCGTGCCGCCGTACAGCGACCGCCCGTCCCCCGTCGCCGTCTCGATGCTGTCCCACGCGTCGATCTGGTCGCCGCTGCGGGCGTCGGTCAGCACGGTGCGGGCGACCGGGTTGCCGAGGGAGTCCTGTCCGACCACGTCGGTGCGCCAGGCCAGCCGGGGTGCGCCGTGCAGGGCGTCGACGACCAGCTCGGGCTTGGCCGTCACCTTCTTCAGCAGCTCACCGACGTTCGCGGCGCGCAGCGCGGCGGAGGCCAGGTCGGCGGCCTTCGGCGCGGAGAGCGAGGGCTTGATGGTCGAGAGGGAGAGGGCGCGGGTGGTGGCGCGGTCGGCGCCGCGGTAGGAGCCGCTCGGGGTCAGATGGAGGACGAAGTCGCCGCCGAGTACCGGGAGTTGACGGTACGTACGGTCGTAGCGCACATGCTGGCTGCCGTCCGCGTCCACGACGACGTCCCGGACGTCGGTACCCTGCGCGGAGGTCAGGCCCAGGCGGGCGGCCTGGTTCAGCAGCACCGAGGCCGCGTTGTCGATCGCGGTGGCCGTGGTCGGACTGTCATCCGCGTTCGCGTTCGCGTTCACTTCCGCGTTCGCGGTCGGGGTGAGCGCGGCCGCCAGCAGCGTGGCAGCCGTCGCGGCTATGCAGGCGGTGGCGAGGCGGGAACGGGAACCGCGGATCTGCTGTGTCCTGCGCATCGGTCTCCTTGTGCTGAAGTTGATCTCAGGTTTAAGGGTTCATGACATGGCGTGTCCATAGCGCTTACTGGGGGAGGTGTGAGGGGTGAGAATCGTTTCTGCAAAGGCCTGTGAAGCGGGCAGCCCGAGGAGACGAGTGGAAGAGGAGAAGAGTGGAGAAGAGGATGGCCGAGTGAACCTGCCCTTCTTCGTCTACGGCACCCTGCGCCCCGGCGAGCGCAACCACGCCCTCTTCCTGTGCGGACGCACGGCGTCGGAGGAGCCGGGACGGCTGGCGGGCGCGGTGCTGTACGACGGCCCCGGCTACCCCTACGCGGTGGAGGAGAGCGGAGGTGTGGTGCGCGGGGAACTGGTCACCGCGCTGCCCGAGGTGTACGGGGAGCTGCTCGGCGCGCTCGATCGGCTGGAGGAGTACGTGCCGGGCGACCCCCGCAATCTGTACGAGCGGGTGGCCCGGGAGGTGACCCGCGAGGACGGGACGGCCGTACGGGCCTGGGTGTACGTGGCGGCGCCCGCCGTCGCCGCCGGGTTGCGGGCCCACGGGAAGCTCATCGAGGGCGGGGAGTGGCGCGGGCGCGGCTGAGGTGCGAGGCCTCCACCTCGGCAGGCGTCCGGAGGGCAGGCGGGTGGCCGGTCGGACGTGACCGTTCCACGAACAGCGGGTCGACGTGCGTCACATGAGCCGCACCAGCAGCGTCCCAGGAGCCCCCGCCACCGTCACGCGCAGCGCCGCCCCGTCCCACTCCGCCGTCCCGGCCGGCGCCGACGGATGCAGGATCTCCACCCGGACCTCCTGCTGCCCCGCCAAGTGCGGTACGGGCAGTACCTGTTCGCCCGAGTTGCCGCCCCGCCACCACACCGACACATACGTCGCCCCCGCGACCGGCGCCCGCATCCCCAGCGCCACCCACGCGTCCGTCCACCTCGGCAGCCCCAGTGGCCAGAACGGCACCGCGGTCCGCAGCTCACCCCGCAGCCCCTTGTACGTCGCCACCGCGTCCCGCACGAGTTCGAGTTGCCGCGAGGTCATGCGATCGAGATGCCCGGAGAGATGGACCCGCCCCAGCAGCGCCGAGCCGAGCGTGAAGCCGATCTCCTCGTCCGTGAACTCCGGTTGCGGATATGCCCATACGGCCCCCTGTTCGGGAGGCGCCACGGTCGGCGCGGAGGCGGCGATGGGTGGGTAGCGGAGCGGATCCTGCTGGTCGGAGGTGGACTGGAGCTGGGTGACGGCGAGGGACGCGCCGTCCATGCGCATACCGCCCGACCCGCAGTTCTCCACGACCAGACCCGGATGGCGGTCCAGCACGGCCGCCAGCCAGGACAGCCAGGCGCGCGAGTGGTCGAGGAGCCCCGGCGCGGAGGTGGTGATGTTGTAGTCGAGTTTGAGATAGCCCACGCCCCAGTCGCCGACGATCCGATCGACCGTCCGGTCGAGATGTGCGCGGGCGGCCGGATGCGTCAAGTCCAGCTGGTGACGCCCCTGTTCGGTGACGCGCACACCGCCCGCGTGGCGGAGAAAGGCGTCGTCCGGCAACTCGGCCGCGACCGGACTGCGTACGCCGACCACCTCCGGCTCCAGCCACAGCCCCGGCACCATCCCGCGCTCCCGGATCCGGCCGAGCACGGCCTCGAGACCACCGGGAAAGCGCCGCGCCGACGGCAGCCACGCACCGACGCTGTCCCACCAGCCCCCGCCCTCGCCGCCGTCGGCAGCCCCGTCCTCGCCGCCGCCCTCGTCGTCGTACCACCCGGCGTCGATACAGAAGTACTCCGCGCCCGCCTCGGCCGCCGCGTCGATCAGGGGCAGCAGCTTCCTGGTGGTCGGGTCGCCCATGAGCGTGTTCATGTAGTCGTTGAAGACGACGGGGAGCCGCTCGTGGTCCGGGTGCGGGCGGCGGATCAGGCGGCGGTACGAGGTCAGTGCGGCCAGCGCGCCGTCGAAACCGTCGCCGAGCGCGATGGCCGCGTACTCCGAAGCGAACTCGGCGCCGGGGGCGAGGACATGATGCCACTGGTGATCGTCCGCCGTCGGGCCGCTCAGGGACAGATAGGTGTGGTGGTCCGCCTCGCCCGCCTCCCACAGCCAGCTCGCGGCGGACTCGATCTGCCAGAGCCAGCAGCGCCCGTCCGTACGGTCGGTGAACGCGCCCATCGCCAGGTGCCCGTCGGTGGGCCAGCTTCCGTGCCCGGCGAGCCGTATCCCGGCCCGCCCGTCGTGCCCGTGGAGGGCGCGCCCGATGTCGGGCACGGACTCCCGCAACTCCTCCTCGTACCAACGGCATTCGGCGCCCCAGTCATTGCGCGCCCGGTGCACGTCGAGCACGTCCGGCGAAGGGAGCCCGCCCAGCAGCAGACTGCTGACGGAGCGCACGGTGACCGGCGCGTCCCCGTCGTTGCGGAGCCGGACGCGGGTGCGCAGCACGGGCACCGCGTCCGGCGAGGCGTACTCGACGAAGACGGTCAATCCGCCGGCGGGGTCCTGGAGTTGGATGGTGAGGTGGTGCCAGCCGTGGCCGTACGTGGCGTGGTGGGCGCGGTGCCGGAGGCGCTGCCCGAGTGCCGTACCCGTGAAGCGCGGCGCGGACCAGCCGGTCCCTTGCCCGAGCAGGGTCACGTCGACGAGCGGCGGCCCGGTCTCGGCGCCGCCGACGGCACCGGTGGCCTCCTTGGGCTCCGGTTCGCCGGGCTGCGTCAGCCGGACCAGCCGGGGTGCGCGACCGTTCAGATCGAAGTCGGCCTCGAGTCCGGAATGGCCCCAGCGGTAGCTGTCGTCCCGCGTCACGTGATCATCCCCCGCCGCCGACCGATCCCGAACCGGTCGGCTGACCAGCGGGGTGGCACGGGGCCATGCTAGGCACAGCCACACTCCGCCAACGAGGGTTGACGGTAAGACAGTCGGGCCTCCCGGGAAGAACTTCGTCGTCGGCGTCGCGCGGCCCCCTGGGACCTGTCCGGTCGATCACGGTGGAGGAAAGCAGCGGTGTGTGGTCGGTGCCGGTGAGCGGGGTGGGGTGCGTGCAGCTGCAAGGCGGAGGAGGGCGTCGACGCGGAGCGTCGGCAACCGACGACAACGCGGCAGATGTGCGTGCCCCACCCCGCGTCTCCGCCGTGATCGACCGGACAGGTCCTAGGGCCGGGTGACCGCCTCCAGCCGCACCGCGCACGCCTTGAACTCCGGCATGCGTGAGGTCGGGTCGAGGGCCGGGTTGGTCAAGGTGTTGGCCCGGCCCTCGCCCGGCCAGTGGAAGGGCATGAAGACGGTGTCGGGGCGGATGCCGGTGGTGATCCGGGCCGGCGCGACGGCCCGCCCCCGGCGCGATACGACGGCCACGGCGTCCCCGTCCACAGCGCCGAGCCGCTCGGCCAGCCGCGGATGCATCTCCACGAAGGGTCCGGGCGCGGCCGCGTTGAGCTCGTCGACGCGCCGGGTCTGCGCCCCCGACTGGTACTGCGCGACCACGCGCCCGGTGGTCAGCAGCAGCGGATACTCGGCGTCCGGTTCCTCGGCGATGGCCCGATGCGACACGGCCACGAACCGCGCCCGCCCGTCCTCGGTGGCGAAACGGTCGAGGAAGAGCCGGGGAGTGCCGGGGTGTACGCCATCGGGCAGACGGCCGCCGTCGGTGTCGCTCGCCGGGTCGTCGGCCGCCAGGTCGAAGCCCGAGTCCTCGGCGTCCCCCGCAGCCCCGCTCTCGAGGGCATCCGCACCTCCGTGCGACGACGGATCCTGCGCCGGGCACGGCCAGAACACCCCGGCCCCTTCGCCCTCCGCCAGCCGCCGATAGGTGATCCCCGAGTAGTCCGCCACCCCGCCCGCGCTGGCCCGCCGCAGCTCCTCGAAGACCTCCTCCGGGTCCGTCGGGAAGCCCTTCTCCATGCCGTCGCCCAGGCGGGCGGCCAGTTCGTGCAGGACGTCCAGGTCGCTGCGTACGCCGGAAGGAGGGGTGAGGGCCCGGCGGCGCAGCAGGACGCGGCCCTCCAGGTTCGTGGTGGTGCCCGTCTCCTCGGCCCACTGGGTGACCGGGAGGACGACATCGGCGAGGGCTGCCGTCTCGGAGAGGACGACGTCCGCGACCGCCAGGAAGTCCAGCGACTTCAGGCGCTCCTCGATGTGCGCGGCCCGGGGCGCGGACACCACCGGGTTCGACCCCATCAGCAGCAGCGAGCGGATGTCCGTACCCAGGGCGTCGAGGAGTTCGTACGCGCTGCGGCCCGGACCCGGCAGTGAGTCCGGGTCGACACCCCACACCTCGGCCACATGCCGCCGCGCCGCCGGGTCCGTCAGCTTGCGGTAGCCGGGCAACTGGTCGGCCTTCTGGCCGTGTTCGCGCCCGCCCTGCCCGTTGCCCTGCCCGGTCAGAGCGCCGTACCCGGACAGCGGTCGCCCCGAACGCCCCGTCGCCAGCGTCAGGTTGATCCACGCGCCCACCGTGTCCGTACCCTTGGACTGCTGCTCGGGCCCGCGCGCGGTGAGCACCATCGCGGCCGAAGGTTCACAGAACAGCCGTACGGCTTCCCGGAGTTGAGGAACGGATACCCCCGTGATCCGCTCCACGTACTCCGGCCAGTGCGCCATGGCCGCCGCCCGCGCCTCCTCCCAGCCGCTCGTCCGCTCCTGGATGTAGGCCTCGTCCGTGCGCCCCTCGGCGACGATCAGATGCAGCAGGCCCAGCGCCAGCGCCAGGTCCGTACCCGGGCGGGGCGCCAGATGCAGGTCTGCCTGCTCGGCCGTACGGGTACGGCGCGGGTCGATGACGATCAGCGTGCCGCCGTTCTCCTTCAGCTCGGTGAGGTAGCGCAGCGCGGGCGGCATCGTCTCGGCGAGGTTCGAGCCGACCAGGATCAGACAGCCGGTCCTCGGAATGTCCTCGAGGGGGAACGGCAGCCCCCGGTCCAGGCCGAAGGCCTTGATGCCGGCCGCCGCCGCGGAGGACATACAGAAGCGGCCGTTGTAGTCGATCTGCGAGGTGCCGAGGACGACGCGGGCGAACTTCCCGAGGGCGTACGCCTTCTCGTTGGTCAGTCCGCCCCCGCCGAACACCCCGCACGCGTCCGGGCCATGCTCCGTGCGCGTGCGGGACAGCCCCGCGGCGATCCGGTCCAGGGCCTCGTCCCAGGTGGCGGGCTCCAGAACGCCCGCGTTCCGGATGAGCGGGGAGGTCAGCCGCACCTGGGACGAGAGCAGTGCGGGCGCCGTACGGCCCTTGCCGCACAGAGCGCCCCGGTTCACCGGGAAGTCCGCGCGCTCCGCCACCTCGACGGTCCCGCCGGGCGCGGGCGTCAGATTCATCCCGCACTGCAGGGCGCAGTACGGGCAGTGGGTGGGCGTCGCGGAGGTCGGCATACCGCTCAGCGTGCGTCGGGCGTGTTACGCGCCGGGGTGGGGCGCGTTACGCGGCCGGGACGGGCACCTCCCGGCCGGGCGCCGGCCGCCGTGAGGCGCGGAGGCACACTGCCGAGTGAGGCACGTCCGGTACACGCAGGGAGCCGCACTTCGACGCGAAACCGCAGGTCCGTGATGCTTGGACCGACCGGCAAGGGACGCGCTGCCTACTCGTTCGCCGCCAACGCCCGTTCCACACCTGGTTCCTTGGGGCCCAGGAATGTGGGATCAGGCTTGAAAAGGGCGTCCCACGCCGCCTTTCCCGCCGCGAACATCTCGCGCACACCCCCGTAGTACCAGGTGACGTCGTGCCTGGCGTCGACCCCGATGCCGTACGACCGCACCCCCGCCGCCTGGCACAGCGCGACCGCGCGCCGGATGTGGAAGCCCTGACTGATCAGCACGGCCTCATGAACCCCGAAGATCTTCCGGGCCCGCACACAGGAGTCCCAGGTGTCGAAACCGGCGTAGTCGCTGACGATGCGGCCGTCCGGGACGCCCTGCTCCGTCAGGTAGGCGCGCATCGCGTCCGGCTCGTCGTACTCCTCACGGCTGTTGTCCCCGGTGACGAGCACGACCTCGATCCGCCCGGCCCGGTACAGCTTCGCCGCCGCGTCCAGCCGGTGCGCGAGATAGGGCGACGGCTCGCCGTTCCACAGCCCCGCCCCGAACACCACCGCGACCTCGGTCCGGGGCGCGTCCGCGGTGGTCCGCAACCGGTCGCCCGCCGCCGTGTACATCCAGGTCGCCGGAAGCAGCGCCAGCACGCACAACAGCATGATCGCCTGCACGGCCCGCCGCTGCCCCGTGCGGGTGCGCGGCAGGCGCGGCAAGCGCGGTCTACGGAAGTGCGGGCGCGGCAGGCGCAGCATGATCGGTGTCTCCCAGAGGGCGTCGGCTCGCGGAGGTGTTCGTGTCGGTACTCGCGTCGATGTCGCGTCGAAACCTCGTCGGTATCGCGTCGGTATTCGACAAATGAGGACGCAGAGTAAGCCTTTCCGGTTCATCGAAACGTGGTGGCCGGTCTCACTCGACGCGACGGAACCGCAGGTGGGAGCGGCTCACACAACCCCCGGACCGCACCGTGAACCCCCGGAAAACACCCGTCATGCCCGCGCAACGGCGCGGCAACCTCGTACCGTCACGATTTATTCATGACGGCGTCGAACCCTCTTCGCGACGAGTCCCAGACCAGGCCCGGCGGCCAGCCGCTCCGTGGCGCCCACCTCGACAGTACGGCGCAACTCATGAACGCGATCACCAGCCAGCTCGGCAGTCAGCTCAGCCTCGTCTCGCTCGACGGCACCCGCCGTCCCGTGCCCCCGCCGCTCGTCCTCGTCGGGCACGGCAGCCGCGACCCGCGCGCGCTGAGCACCGTACGCACCCTGATCGAACGGGTGCGCGAGCTGCGGCCGCACCTGTCCGTGCACCTCGGCCACATCGAGCTCAACGAGCCGCTGCTCCCCGACACGCTCGCCTCCCTCGACCCCACGGGCGAGGCCGTCCTCGTGCCGCTGCTGCTCAGCCGCGGATACCACGTCAAGCGGGACATCCCCGAGGCCGCGGCCGCCGTCCCGGGGCTGCGCGCCCGTGTCGCCGCCCCGCTCGGCCCGCACCCGCTGCTCGTCGAGACGCTGTACGCACGACTGGTCGAGGCCGGATGGCGGACCCGGATGAGCGACGCCGCCCGCCGCGCCAGTGGTGTCGTACTGGCCGCCGCCGGCTCCCGCGACCCCGAGGCGGCCGTCGACGCCCGCCGTACCGCCCAGCTGCTGGCCGAACGTCTCGGCGTCCCGGTCGTCCCGGCGTACGCCTCCACCGCCGCGCCCACCGTCCCCGCCGCCCTGCGCGCCATGGCCGCCCGCGGCCGCCACCGCGTCGCCGTCGCCTCCTATTTCACCGCTCCCGGCCGCTTCGCCACCGAGTGCGCCGAGGCCGCGCCCTGGATCTCCTCCGCCCCCCTGGGCACCCACCCGACGATGGCCCGCCTGATCCTCCACCGCTACGACCAGGCCTTGGCAACCCAGGCCACCACAGAACCGGCACTGGCCTCGGCTTAAGATCCCGCAACAAAACCCGGCAGACGCGCAGGCACAAACACCCACGCCCCGATTGTCAGCAGCTCCGCTTACTGTCGAGTCATGGAAGGCACCAGCACCGACCCCACCCCCCAGGCACAGACGTACGAGAACCACGTCGCACCCCCCGGCTACGCCCCGACGGCAGTCGCCCGCTGGGCCCCCGAGCCGGACAAACGCCCCGGCCGCACCGCCTTCCAGCGCGACCGCGCACGCGTGCTGCACTCCGCCGCGCTGCGCAGACTCGCGGGCAAGACCCAGGTCGTCACCCCGGGCACCCGGAGTCAGGCCTGGGACGCCAGCGCCCGCACCCGGCTGACCCACTCCCTGGAGTGCGCCCAGGTCGGCCGTGAGCTGGGCGCCGCCCTCGGCTGCGACCCCGACCTCGTCGAGGCGGCCTGCCTCTCCCACGACCTCGGCCACCCGCCCTTCGGGCACAACGGCGAACAGGCGCTGAACGAGTTCGCGCAGGACTGCGGCGGCTTCGAGGGCAACGCACAGTCGCTGCGACTGCTCACCCGCATCGAGCCCAAGCGCTTCGTCCGCTCTTCCGCGACGGACGAGCTCGTCAGCGTAGGACTGAATCTCACCCGCGCGACCCTCGACGCCGCCACCAAGTACCCCTGGCCGCGCGGCGCCCACCCCACCGACCCCAAGTCCCCGAAATTCGGGGTCTACGACGACGACCGGCCGGTGTTCGACTGGGTCCGCCAGGGCGCCCCCGGCACCCGCGCGTGCTTCGAGGCCCAGGTCATGGACTGGTCGGACGACGTCGCGTACTCGGTGCACGACGTCGAGGACGGCCTGCACGCGGGCCACATCGATCCCAACTGCCTGCATGCCGAGCCGGAGCGGCAGGAGATCTTCGCGGTGGCCCTCGGGCGGTACGTGCCCACGGACACCGACCCCGCCGAGCTGTCCGAGGCCCTCGACCGCCTCCTGGACCAGGAGTGGTGGCCGCACGGATACGACGGATCGGCCGTCGCACAGGCCCGGCTGAAGGACGCCACCAGCCAGCTCATCGGCCGCTTCTGCCTGGCCGCCGAGGCCGCCACGCGCGCGGCGTACGGCACCGGCCGGCTCACCTGGTACGCGGCGGAGCTGGTTGCCCCGCGCGCCGCACGGCACGAGTGCGCCGTCCTCAAGGCGGTCGCCGACCGGTACGTCATGCAGCGCGCCGAGCAGGAGCGGCTGCGCGCCGATCAGCGGATCGTCGTCGCCGAGCTGGCCGAAGCACTCACCGCGCGCGCCCCGGACGGGCTGGACCCGCAGTTCCGGGCCCTGTTCGACGCGGCCCCGGACGACCGCGCCCGCAAGCGGGTGATCGTCGACCAGATCGCCTCGCTCACCGACGCCTCGGCCGGCTCACTGCACCTCAGACTCACCACACGCCCCGCCACAGGCGGCGCTGTGTGACCCTGCGTGGCCTGATCGGGCCACTCCCTCTTCCCGCATCACGCTGCGTGCGGGACGCTCGCATGTGGCGACATCCTTACGAGGAGGAATCAAGTGGTCGACGCGGATCAGACATTCGTCATCGTCGGAGGAGGCCTGGCAGGCGCCAAGGCCGCCGAGACGCTCCGAGCGGAGGGCTTCACCGGCCGCGTGATACTGATCTGTGACGAACGCGATCACCCCTACGAACGCCCTCCGCTCTCCAAGGGCTACCTCCTCGGCAAGGAGGAGCGCGACAGCGTCTTCGTGCACGAACCCGCCTGGTACGCCCGCAACGACGTGGAGCTGCACCTCGGCCAGACCGTCGACGCGATCGACCGGACGGCCCGGACGGTCCGCTTCGGCGACGACGGCACCCTGGTCCACTACGACAAGCTGCTCCTCGCGACGGGCGCCGAGCCGCGCCGGCTCGACATCCCGGGCACGGATCTCGCCGGGGTCCACCACCTGCGCCGCCTCGCCCACGCCGAGCGGCTGAAGGGAGTGCTCGCCGCGCTGGGCCGCGACAACGGCCACATCGTCATCGCGGGCGCGGGCTGGATCGGCCTGGAGGTCGCGGCGGCGGCCCGTGAGTACGGCGCCGAGGTCACCGTCGTCGAACCCGAGCCGACCCCGCTGCACGCGGTCCTCGGGCCCGAGCTCGGCCAGATCTTCGCCGAGCTGCACCGCGAGCACGGCGTCCGCTTCCACTTCGGCGCCAGGCTCACCGAGATCGTCGGCCAGGACGGCGTGGTCCTCGCCGCCCGCACCGACGACGGCGAGGAGCACCTCGCCCACGACGTGCTCGCCGCGATCGGCGCCGCCCCGCGCACCGGCCTCGCCGAGGCGGCGGGCCTCACCCTCGTCGCCCGCGCGCACGGCGGCGGCATCGCGGTCGACGAGCGGCTGCGCACCTCCGACCCCGACATCCACGCCGCCGGTGACGTCGCCGCCTCCCCCCACCCCCTCTTCGACACCCGGCTGCGCGTCGAACACTGGGCCAACGCGCTGAACGGCGGACCGGCGGCCGCCCGCGCGATGCTGGGCCGTGAGATGACGTACGACCGCGTGCCCTATGTCTTCTCCGACCAGTACGACGTCGGGCTCGAGTACTCGGGCTGGGCGCCCCCGGGGACGTACGACCAAGTGGTGATCCGTGGAGACGTGGGCAAGCGGCAGTTCATCGCGTTCTGGGTGAAGGACGGGCGGGTGCTGGCCGGGATGAACGTGAATGTGTGGGACGTCACGGAGCCGATCCAGCAGCTGATCCGATCCCGGGCCCAGGTGGACACCGACGCGCTCGCGGACCCGCATGTTCCGCTGGACAGCCTGGTCCCGTGAGAGACGGCGGCGCTCGACTGTCACACCCTCACCGTAGAATCCATGCGTGGCTGGAAGGATCAACGACGAGGACGTGAAGGCGGTTCGGGACGCGGTCCCGATCGACGCCGTGGTGTCCGAGTACCTTCAGCTGCGCAACGCGGGCGGCGGCAACCTGAAGGGTCTCTGCCCCTTCCACGACGAAAAGTCACCGTCCTTCCAGGTCAGCCCGAGCAAGGGACTCTTCCACTGCTTCGGCTGCCAGGAGGGCGGCGACACCATCACGTTCGTGATGAAGGTCGACCACCTCTCCTTCTCCGAGTCGGTCGAGCGCCTCGCCGCGCAGGCCGGCATCACCCTTCGCTACGAGGAGGGCGGGTACAACCCCGCCCACCAGCGCGGCGAGCGCATCCGCCTGGTCGAGGCCCACAAGATCGCCGCGCAGTTCTACATCGAGCAGCTCGACACCAGCCCCGAGGCCGACACCGGCCGTAAGTTCCTGGCCGAGCGCGGTTTCGACCAGGCCGCCGCCGCGCACTTCGGCGTCGGCTACAGCCCCCAGGGCTGGGACCACCTCACCCGCTACCTCCGCGGCAAGGGCTTCAGCGACAAGGAGCTGCTCCTCTCCGGCCTCGCCCAGGAGGGCCGCCGCGGCCCCATCGACCGCTTCCGCGGCCGCCTCATGTGGCCCATCCGCGACATCGGCGGCGAGGTCGTCGGCTTCGGCGCCCGCAAGCTCTACGAGGCGGACAACGGCCCGAAGTACCTGAACACGCCCGACACCGCGATCTACCGCAAGTCCCAGGTCCTGTACGGCATCGACCTCGCCAAGAAGGACATCGCCAAGAGCAGCCGGGCGGTCGTGGTCGAGGGCTACACCGACGTCATGGCCTGCCACCTGGCCGGCATCACCACCGCCATCGCCACCTGCGGCACGGCGTTCGGCGGCGACCACATCAAGATCCTCAGACGCCTCCTGATGGACAACGGCTCGGCCCGTGTGATCTTCACCTTCGACGGCGACGCGGCCGGCCAGAAGGCCGCCCTGCGCGCCTTCGAGGACGACCAGAAGTTCGCCGCCGAGACCTACATCGCGGTCGCCCCGGACGGCATGGACCCCTGCGAGCTGCGCCTCGCGAAGGGCGACGAGGCCGTCGCCGACCTGGTCGAACCCCGCACCCCGCTGTTCGAGTTCGCGCTGCGCCACATCGTCGCGCGCTACGACCTGGAGACCCCGGCCGGCCGCGCCGCCGCCCTCGACGAAGCGGCGCCCATCGTCGCCCGCATCAAGAACAGCGGAGCCCAGCACGAGGTCGCCGTGCAGCTCGCCGGCATGCTCGGCATCCTCGACACCCAGTTCGTGGTCAAGCGCGTTGCCCAGCTGGCCCGTTGGGCCCGCGACCGCGGCGGCAAGGGCCCGGCGCCGACGCCCGGACAGCGCCCGCAGCAGCCGTACGCCTCCGCCGCCCGGGCGACCGGCGGCGGCCCCGCGCTCAACCTCCGCAACCCCGTCTACGCCACCGAGCGCGAGCTGCTCAAACTCGCCCTCCAGCGCCCCGACCTGGTCTCGCCGGCCTTCGACGCCTACGGCATCGACGAGTTCACCGCCGAGCCGTACGCCGCCGTACGCCTGGCCATCATCGAGGCGGGCGGCGCGGAGTACGGCGTCCAGGACCCCCAGGAGTATCTGGTCCAGGTCCGCGAGGCCGCCCCGGACGACGTGGTGCGCGCCATGGTCACCGAGCTGGCCGTCGAGGCCATCATGCGCAAGACCGTCGACGAGACCTACGCGGGCGACCAGCTCGTCATGGTCCGTCGCCGCGCCGTCGACCGCCGCATCCGTGACGTCCAGGGTGCCCTGGCCCGCGCGAGCGCCCAGGGCGACCCGGCCCAGCTGGCCGCCGTACAGAACGAGTTGTGGGTGCTCCAGCAGTACGAGCAGGCGCTGCGGGAGCGAGGGGCCGAGGCGCTCTGACGTTCGGCCCTGGGGCCTGTCGTTTGGATCACGCCGCGGACGCGGGGTCCGGCACACGCGTCCGCGGCGTTGTCGTCGGTTGCCGATGCCCCGCATCGACGCCCTCCTCCGCCTTGCGGCCGCACGCACCAGACCCCGCTCACCGGCGCCGACAAGGCATCGTCGATTCCCCGCGACCTGATCCGAACGACAGGCCCTGGTGCTGCCGAGTCGTCGCCTTCCGCAGGTTTCGCGCCCCCGACGGCGCGCACTCGTCCATGTGGGTAACCGGCCGGTCACGGACCGGACGCAAAAAGTCACCGCACGCCCCTCGTGGCGGCGATGTGTCGTACTCCACACTGGGTTGCGGTGCCTGAGTCCTCGGAGCGCGGCCGACCCGTACGCGACGGGTCCATCATCCCCGCGATTCCGCCAAACGACTTCGGGATGGACGGCGGCAAGGCCGTTGCCCCCATCCCTGACATAACGCTGCCGCACGCCTCAGCAGCGACATTCCTGGAGGTCGCCCCCGTGCAGACCCAGACCCTCGCCCAGACCGACACCACCATCGACGCGGACGCGGAGAACGACGTCGTCGCGGGCGTCCCCCCGCAGAGCCGTGCCGCGCGCCACCCCGAGACGGAGCCCGAGGTCCCGCCCGAGCCGGCCATCGGCGTCATGGAAACCGAGGTCGAGGCGCCCGAGCCCGTCACACCGCCCCGCGGCCGCGCCACGGACACCGGTGGCCCCTCCTCGGACCTGTTCCGCCAGTACCTCCGCGAGATCGGCCGCATTCCGCTGCTCACCGCGGTGGAGGAGGTCGAACTCGCCCGCCGGGTCGAGGCCGGTCTCTTCGCCGAGGAGAAACTGCGGCTCGCCTCCGACCTGGACAGTCAGCTCGCCCTCGACCTGGACAAACTGGTCGTCATGGGCCGCATGGCCAAGCGCCGCCTCATCGAGGCGAACCTGCGGCTCGTCGTCTCGGTCGCGAAGCGGTACGTGGGGCGGGGCCTGACCATGCTCGACCTGGTCCAGGAGGGAAACCTCGGCCTGATCAGGGCTGTCGAGAAGTTCGACTACGCCCGCGGGTACAAGTTCTCGACGTACGCGACCTGGTGGATCCGGCAGGCCATGTCCCGGGCCCTCGCCGACCAGGCCCGGACCATCCGAGTCCCCGTCCACGTCGTCGAGTTGATCAACCGGGTCGTGCGCGTGCAGCGCCGCATGTTGCAGGAACGCGGGTACGAGCCGACGCCGGAAGAGGTCGCCGCGCATCTCGACCTGCCGAGCGAGAGGGTGAGCGAAGTCCTGCGGCTGGCCCAGGAACCCGTCTCCCTGCATGCCCCGGTGGGGGAGGAGGACGACGTCGCCCTCGGTGACCTGATCGAGGACGGCGACGCGACGTCTCCGGTGGAGTCCGCGGCGTTCCTCCTCCTGCGCGAGCACCTGGAGGCGGTTCTCTCCACGCTCGGCGAACGTGAGCGCAAGGTGGTCCAACTCCGTTACGGTCTCGCGGACGGGCGTCCGCGCACCCTGGAGGAAATAGGCCGCATCTTCGGCGTGACGCGTGAACGCATCCGCCAGATCGAGTCCAAAACCCTCAACAAACTGAGGGACCACGCCTTCGCGGACCAGCTGCGGGGCTATCTGGACTGAGCCGGGACCGGGACCGGGACCGGGACGGGGACCGGGTCCGGGTTTCTCGCCCCCGCCGCCCCTACCCGTCCCGTCCCCTGGGAGCTCCGCCCCCAGACCCCCGTTCGGCCTGGACGGCCTCGTCCTCAATCGCCGGACGGGCTGGGATACCTGGCGGGGGTCCAGGGGGCGCAGCGCCCCTGGCGGGGTCTGGGGCGGAGCCCCGGAAGGATGGGACGGGTAGGGGCGGCGGGGGCGAGTGAAATCCCGCGCCCCCCGCCGCACCCCCGGACATCAGTCCACCTCGGCCACAGCCTGCGCGAACTGGGCCTGGTACAGCCGCGCATACGGCCCGTCCGCCGCCAGCAGCTCCGCATGCGCGCCCTGCTCCACGATCGCCCCGTTCTCCATCACGAGAATGGTGTCGGCATCGCGGATCGTCGACAGACGATGCGCGATGACGAACGACGTCCGCCCATGCGCAAGCTTCGCCATCGCCTTCTGGATCAGCACCTCGGTACGGGTGTCGACCGAGCTGGTCGCCTCGTCCAGCACAAGGATCACCGGGTCGGACAGGAACGCCCGCGCGATGGTGATCAGCTGCTTCTCGCCCGCACTCACCCCCGTACCCTCATCGTCGATCACCGTGTCGTACCCGTCCGGCAGCGTCCGGATGAACCGGTCCGCGTGCGCCGCCCGCGCCGCCTCCTCGATCTCCCCCCGGGGGACGTCCCGCGAGGCCCCGTAGGCGATGTTCTCCGCGATCGTGCCGCCGAACAGCCAGGTGTCCTGGAGCACCATGCCGATCCCGGCCCGGAGTTCGTCCCGGGACATCTTCGCGACATCGACGCCGTCGAGGGTGATCCGCCCGCCCGTGACCTCGTAGAACCGCATCAAGAGGTTCACCAGCGTGGTCTTGCCGGCGCCGGTCGGGCCGACGATCGCCACCGTGTGCCCGGGCTCCACCTTCAGGGACAGGTCCTCGATGAGCGGCTTCTCGGGGTCGTAGCGGAAGGACACGTTCTCCAGTGCCACCCGCCCGCGCAGCTCGTCGGGACGGGCAGCCGGCATCGGGTCGGGCTCCTGCTCGTCCGCGTCCAACAGCTCGAAGATCCGCTCCGCCGACGCGACACCCGACTGCACCAGGTTCGCCATCGACGCGACCTGCGTCAGCGGCATGGAGAACTGCCGCGAGTACTGGATGAAGGCCTGCACGTCACCGATCGACAATGACCCCGACGCGACGCGCAGTCCGCCGACCACCGCCACCAGCACATAGTTCAGGTTCGACACGAACATCATCAGCGGCTGCATGACCCCGCTGTTGAGCTGCGCCTTGAACCCGGCCTCGTACAGCTTCTCGTTCTGCTCGGCGAACTGTGCGGCCGACTCCTCCTGCCGCCCGAACACCTTGACCAGCGTGTGCCCGGTGTACATCTCCTCGATGTGCGCGTTGAGCTTGCCGGTGGTGCGCCACTGCTGCACGAAGTGCGGCTGCGAGCGCTTGCCGACGCGGGTGGCGACGTAGAAGGAGAGCGGGACGGTGACCAGCGCGACCAGCGCGAGCAGCCACGACACCCAGAACATCATCGCGAGTACACCCACGATGGTCAGCAGTGAGTTGACGAGCTGGCCCATCGATTGCTGGAGGGTCGTCTGGATGTTGTCGATGTCGTTCGTCGCGCGGCTGAGCACCTCACCGCGCTGCCGCTTGTCGAAGTACGAGAGGGGCAGCCGCGACAACTTCGCCTGCAGGTCCTCGCGCAGCCGGTAGACCGTCTTGTTGATCGCACGGTTCGAGAGCCGGGTGGACACCGCCATCAGCAGGCCGGCCACCAGGAACGTACCGAGCGCGAGCAGCAGGATGTTCCCGACGGCGCCGAAGTCGATGCCCTGGCCCGGGGTGAAGTCCGTCCCCGAGAGCATGTCGGCCATGCCGCCGTCGCCCCGCGCGCGCATCGAGGCGAGGACCTCGGCCTTGGTACTGCCCGGCTGCATCTCCCGCCCGATGATCCCGGCGAAGACAAGGTCCGTCGCCTCGCCCAGGATCTTCGGGCCCAGCACGGACAGCCCCACGGCCAGCACACCGCACACGAGCATCCCGTACATCGTGCCGCGCTCGGGTTCGAACTGTGCGAGGAGCCGTTTGCCGGATCCCTTGAAGTCCATCGAGCGCTGATCGGGGCCGCCCGCCGCCATGCGTCCCATGGGCCCGGCCATCAGGCGGCCTCCGCTTCCGTCAGCTGGGAGAGCACGATCTCCCGGTAGGTTTCGTTGTCCGCCATGAGCTCGTGGTGACGCCCCGTACCCACGACCCGGCCCTCGTCGAGGACCACGATCCGGTCGGCGTCCCGGATGGTCGACACCCGCTGCGCGACGATCACCACGGTCGCCTCGGCGGTCTCCTCGGCGAGCGCCGCGCGCAGCGCCGCGTCGGTCGCGTAGTCGAGCGCCGAGAAGGAGTCGTCGAAGAGGTAGATCTCCGGGCGCAGGACGAGTGTGCGGGCGATGGCCAGGCGTTGGCGCTGGCCGCCCGACACATTCGTACCGCCCTGCGCGATCGGCGAGTCCAGACCGTTCTCCAGCCGCTCCACGAACTCCTTGGCCTGCGCCACCTCCAGCGCGTGCCACAGCTCCTCGTCGGTCGCGTCGGGATTGCCGTACCGCAGGTTCGTGGCGACCGTGCCCGCGAACAGATACGGCTTCTGCGGGACCAGCCCGACCGTCCTGGCCAGCAGCTTCGGCTCGAGGGTCGCCACGTCCACGCCGTCCACCAGCACCTCGCCGTCGGTGGCGTCGAAGAGCCGGGGTACCAGCCCGAGCAGCGTCGACTTCCCACTGCCGGTCGAGCCGATCACGGCGGTCGTCTCACCCGGCCGGGCCACCACGTCGACGGACTTCAGCACCGGCTCCTCGGCGCCCGGGTAGTGGAACCCGGCGCCGCGGATCTCCAGGTGACCGTGGCGCCGCAGCTCCATGACGGGCGCGGTGGGCGGCACGACGCTGGAGGAGGTGTCCAGGACCTCCTGGATGCGCTCGGCGCAGACCTCCGCGCGCGGGATCATCATGAACATGAAGGTGGCCATCATGACGGACATCACGATCTGCATGAGGTAAGCGAGGAACGCGGTCAGGTCGCCGATCTGCATGCCGCCGCTGTCGATGCGGTGCGCGCCGAACCAGACCACGGCGATCGACGAGAGGTTCACCACGGTCATGACGATCGGGAACATCAGCGCGAGCAGCCGTCCGGTGCCCAGCGACACCTCGGTGAGCTGTGCGTTCGCGTGCCGGAAGCGGTCCTTCTCGTAGTCGTCCCGCACGAAGGCGCGGATGACACGGTTGCCGGTGATCTGTTCGCGCAGCACCCGGTTCACGGTGTCCAGGCGTACCTGCATGGCCCGGAACAGGGGGCGCAGCCGACGGACGATCAGGGCCACGCAGACGCCGAGGACCGGCACCACGGCGACCAGTACCCCGGACAACGGTACGTCCAGGCCGAGGGCCAGGACGATGCCGCCCACGCACATGATCGGCGCCGACACCACCAGGGTGAACGTCATCAGGGCGAGCATCTGCACCTGCTGCACGTCGTTCGTGGTGCGGGTGATCAGCGACGGCGCCCCGAAGTGGCCCACTTCGCGCGCGGAGAAGGACTGCACCCGGTCGAAGACGCCGGCCCGTACGTCCCGGCCGAGCGCCGACGCCGTACGGGCGCCGTAGTAGACGGCCCCGATGTTGCAGATGACCTGGATCAGCGAGATCCCGATCATCAGGGCGCCGAAGGACAGGATGTAACCCGTGTCGCCCTCCACGACACCGTTGTCAATGATGTGCGCGTTCAGGGTGGGCAGGTACAGCGTGGCGCAGGTCTGCAGGAACTGCAGCAGCACCAGGAGGGCGATGGGTTTCTTGTACGGACTGAGGTGGGTCCGAAGAAGTCGTATGAGCACGCGGAGTCTTCCGGGGTCGACGGCGGGGCGGAGCGGGGTGGTGCACGAGCCCCTATCGTCGAACACTCCACCCGTGTTACCTCAACCGAATTAACCAAGAGCAGACCAAGAGTGGAGCTGCTCTCGGCCCTGAGACGTACGCGGTAGGGCCCCACCGGGTTCCACCGCACCCCCCTATGTGCCGCTATGTCCGGAACGCTCCAGGGTGCGTCTGTTCCCGTACGGACACGTACTGCTGTCGCACGGCCTGGCCCACGGCCAGTTCCTCGCCGGGCTCCAGAATCTGGGCGACCGCACCCTGCCAGACGGGTGGCAGCCGGGGGTCGAGCGTGCCCTGCGAGACACCGAGGGCCCAGGCCGCCTGGCGGGCCGCACCGAGCGCCGCGTAGTCGGCCGGCTGGGGCACCACGACCTGCGCGCCGAACAGCGCGGGCGCCGCGGCCTGCACGGCCGGCAGTTCGGCGGCCGCCCCGAGCAGGAACACCCGCCGTACGTCCACACCGCGCCCGCGCAGTACGTCCAGCGCGTCCGCGAGCCCGCACAGCATGCCCTCGAAGGCGGCCCGCGCCAGGTGCTCGGGCCGCATCGACTCCCGCCGCAGCCCGGCGAGCGTGCCCGCCGTATGCGGCAGATTCGGCGTCCGCTCACCTTCCAGATACGGCAGCAGGACGAGCCCGTGGGAGCCCGGCGTGGACTTCATCGCCAGCTCGGACAGGCTCTCCAGGTCGGGCAGGCCGAGCAGTTCGCTGGCGCCGCGCAGAGTGCGTACGGCATTGAGCGTGGTCACCACCGGCAGATGCATCCCGGTCGCGTCCGCGAGCGAGGTGATCATGCCGGAGGAGTCGACCAGCGCCTCGGGGTGTACGGCCATCACGGACCCGGAGGCGCCGAGGGACACGACCGCGTCCCCGAGCCCTATGCCGAGCCCGAAAGCCGCCGCCATGGTCTCTCCCGTGCCCGCGGAGATCAGCAGCCCCTCGGGCGTCGTCCCCGCGGCCTCGGACGGGCCGAGCACGTCGGGCAGTGCGGCCTGGCGACCGAGCGCCAGCTCGACGAGGTCCGGCCGGTAGGCGCCGGTCGCCGCCGACCAGTAGCCGGTGCCGGAGGCGCCGCCCCGGTCGGTGGTCCGGCGCAGCGGACGGCCGAGCAGCTGCCACACCAGCCAGTCGTGCGCCTGGAGCAGCAGGGTGGTGCGCTGCGCGGCGTCGGGTTCGGTCTTGCTCAGCCAGCGCAGCTTGGTCACCGGCTGCGCGGCCTGCGGTACACAACCCACGGCCTGGGCCCACGCCTCGCGCCCGCCGAGCGCGTCGACGAGATCGGCGGCGGCGACCTGCGCGCGCTTGTCGCCCCCCACCATGGCCGGGCGCACCGTGTTGCCCTGCGCGTCCAGCGGGACCAGGCCGTTCTGCTGCGCGGAGACACCGATGGCCTGCACGCCTTCGAGCAGGCCACCACCGGCCGCTTCGCCCAGGGACAGCAGCCAGGCCTGCGGATCGACATCGGAAGCACGGGTGGCGGCCTCGGCGTTCTCCACCGGGTGCTGCGCATACCCCTGCCTGAGCACGGCACCTGTCTCCGTGTCGCAGACGACGATGCGAGTGAAATCGGGCGAACTGTCCAGCCCGGCGACTATCCCCATGGCGGAAATTCTGCCGTACTGCGGACAGTGACCGTGCCGGACCGTCGCCCCCTGGTGCGGATCGTTAGGTGTTGCTGGTGCCCCAGTCGTCCGCGGCGCTGCCGTTGGTGTTGCGCTCGCGCAGGGAGCGGACCCGCTCGGCGACCGAGTCGGGGACGTGGTCGCCCACCTTCTCGCTCACCACGTGGTACGCCTTGCCCGCGAACTCGCGCCCCTGCTGGGCGGCGGACTCGGCGGTGTTGCGCACCGCCGGGTTCTGCGCGAGCTGGCGTGCGGACTTCTTCAGCTGCTCGTAGCGCTCGCGCCCGGCGCGTGTGCCCAGCACGTACCCCAGAGCCAGCCCGGCGACGAATGTGAGCCGGTAGCGCATGGCGGCCACCCTTCCCTTGCGTCGGCATCGGTGTGGAGGGAACCGATTGGCGGAGCACCCCCCTGCTTGCGCTAATGTATGTGTCGCAGCGAGCGCACGCCCCCTGGCGAATACCCAGGTAGGTACGTTCGATGCAACGCAGCAATCCTCCGTAGCTCAATTGGCAGAGCAGCCGGCTGTTAACCGGCAGGTTACTGGTTCGAGTCCAGTCGGGGGAGCGCGATCTCCTGTAGCTCAATTGGCAGAGCAGCCGGCTGTTAACCGGCAGGTTACTGGTTCGAGTCCAGTCGGGAGAGCAGCGGAAGAGGACCCCTCAGGGGTCCTTTTTCATGCCCGGGGGAACCGGGCAGGCCGCGCCGAGGTCCTCATGGTCGTGCGATGCCGACCATCCGAAGCAGGAGATCGTATGAGCGGCTATGCTGCGGCAGACGGCGCGCACAAATGTGCGCGACACGCCGCATGGGGCGGTAGCTCAGCCGGTTAGAGCAGCGGACTCATAATCCGTCGGCCGTGGGTTCGAGTCCCACCCGCCCCACCTGTGCAGGCTCCTGGCCTGCGGAAACGTTCTTTTTGGGTGTCGAAGCGTCAACTTTGCCTGAACGGAGTGAATCCGCTGCTCGTGGGTTTGGAGTCCGGCGGCGCCCACGGTACTTCCAACCCGCCTGACCTGCCGCGGAGTAGGTGTTCGAGGTTGTCGCTCGTAGTCCGGGCGACTGCTCTGAGGGCCGATGCCAAGACCCAGGGGCCGTACAGGGGCCGGGACGGCGCGGTCGTGTTCAGAGGACGGTGTCTACGGGGCGATTCGTTGTCCCATTTGCTGGTTGCGCGGCATGGGCTGTCATCGCGCTGTGGAGACCTGTCGCCCTCGCGTCGCTCGATCTGTGATGACGTCCAAGGGGTGGGGAAACTGCCCCAAGAGGAAACCGCCCGGATGGGTTACTCGCCCCTCTTACGTAGAGCCCTGCGGTTCGACTGGTCAGGCCGGTGGGACGGTCACCAACAGGCCCTGTCCAGCTGTGGATTGTTGCGAACAGGTGTGCGCCGGCTGGGCACCAGCGCCCGCGCCTTCGAGCGCCTCGGACCAGAGCCTGGCCTCCTTCGGCGTGGGTGGTAGACCGCGCCGGCACGATCGACGGGCCGGTGTCGGCGAGCACGTCCAAGGGGGGAAGCGTGCGGGTTCCCGCAATCCTGGAGGTTCCGGCGGGCGAACCCGCATATGGACGGGTCCTGGCTGTCCGTCCAGGCGCGGGTTCGGGTGGTTTGGCGATGGGGGCTTGACCTTCGAGTTGTGTCGAGGCTTTTACCGTCGGTGGTGCGACGACCTACCGCTTATCGCAGTTGGCCGAGCGCCCCGGCATCCGGCCGCAACGCTGCGCTTCTACGAGACCACCGGACTACTGCCGGCGGAGCGGACGGCGTCCGGATATCGCGGGAACGGAGATCGCGGAGGTTTCTGCCCAGGGCGGGTCTGCGCCGGGGACGGAGCAGGTCAGGGCAGCAACGTGGGCAGCGAAGGTACAGGCGTCGGTGATGGCTTCGAGGCCCAGTCCGTCGAGTCGGCCGCCCAGGTATCCCAGTGCGGTGAGGCGGTGCAGCAGGCCCGCGGTGAAGGAGTCCCCGGCCCCCACGGTGTCCACGACGTCCACGGTCGGGGTCGGGACGGTGACGCGGTGGCCGTCGAGGGAGGCGAGGGCTCCGCGCCCGCCGAGAGTGATCACGACGAGGCGCGCGCCGGCGGCGTGCCAGGTGTCGCACGCCTCCTCGGGGCTGACGCCGGGCAGGAGCAACGCGAGGTCGTCCTCGCTGAGGCGAAGGATGTCGGCGAGGGCGCACCAGTGGGGGAGCCGTTCGCGGTAGGCGGCGGGCGGTACGAGCAGGGGGCGGACGTTGGGGTCGATGGACACGGTGACGTGCTCGCGGGCCTTGGCGAGGTGGTCCTCGATGCGGGTGCCGCCGGGTTGGCGTATCAGTGCCAGGGAGCCGGTGTGCAGGCAGGCCGCGCTCTCCCACCCGGTGGTGGCGAGTTCCTCGTCGGTCCACTGCCAGTCGGCCGCGCTGTCGGCGTAGAAGGTGTACGTGGCCTGGCCGGTCTCGTCGAGGTCGGCGACGGCGAGGGTGCTGGGCTCGGGGGCGGTCACGCTGCCGGTCAGGTCGACGCCGGCGTCGCTGAGGCGGGCACGGAAGAGAGTGCCGAAGACATCCGTGGAGAAGCGCCCGAGGAAGCGGGTGGGGGTGCCGAGCCGGGCGAGAGCGACGGCGGTGTTGGCAGGGCCGCCACCGGGCAGCGCCCGCAGCGCGAGCTCGTCGGAGCTGGACCGGGCGGGGTCGGTGAAGGCGTCGGCGACCCACTCGCCGAGGACGGTGACGCTGCTGGGGGCCTGGGGTCGGGCCATGGTGACTGTCTGCCTCTCTCAGGAACAGCGCGGGTGGGGAAGGGCACCGGGACGGTGGCCTGATGCAGCCCATTGCGCAGGTATTGACATGCCGCTCAAGACGGACGTAACTTCCCTGCCACAAGGAAGTAACGCGCGTTATTAAAGCGCGAAACCGGAGGCGTTGTCGCGCCTCCGGCTGGCCGAAAGGGACTGGGTAGTGGCCACGAACAAGGCGCATCGCGTGACCATGAGCGATGTGGCCCGCCACGCGGGTGTCTCGCGGACCACGGTCTCCTTCGTCCTCAACGACAAGCCCGGCGCTGCCATCCCTGACGAGACCCGTCGACGGATCCTGGAGGTGATCGACGAGCTCGGCTACCGGCCCAACGCCGGGGCGCGGGCGCTGGCCTCCAACCGCAGCGGCTGGTTCGGTCTGATCACCGAGATCGTGACCGGCCCCTTCGCGGCGGAGGTGATTACGGGCGCGCAGAGCCGCGCCTGGGGTGACCGGAGGTTCCTGCTGATCGCCGCGAGCGAGGGCGATCCCGTGCAGGAGGCCGCCGCGCTCGACCAGATGCTGGAGCACCGCGTGGAAGGGCTGCTGTACGCCACGACCTGGCACCGGGCCGTCACGCTCCCCAAGGCCGCCCGGGAGGTGCCGACGGTGCTCGTCAACTGCTACGACGCGGCAGGTGAGCTGCCGTGCATCCTGCCCGACGAGGTGTCGGGCGGATACAAGGCGACCCGTCGGCTTCTGGACGCCGGTCACACCCGCATCGGGTTCATCAACCTCGACCCGGAGATCCCGGCCGCCATCGGCAGGCGCGAGGGTTACGAGCGTGCTCTGCGCGAGGCCGGGATCACCCCCGCCCCCTCCCTCGTCATCCCCGGCTGGGCCACCGCCGACGGCGCCTACACCGCCGCCTGCGAACTGCTGGACCGCCCGGCCGCCGACCGGCCGACCGCTCTGTTCTGCGGCAACGACCGGATGGCGATGGGCGCGTACGACGCGATCAAGGAACGTGGACTGCGCATCCCGCACGACGTGGCCGTGGTGGGGTTCGACAACCAGGAACTCATCGCCGCCTATCTGCGGCCGAAGCTGACAACGCTCGCCCTGCCCTTCGAAGCCATGGGCACCAAGGGCGTCGACATGCTCGCCGCTCTCGCAGCGGGGCAGCCGCTCGACACCCACCGGGTGACGATCGACTGCCCGCTGCTCGAACGCTCGTCGGTCTGACTGCGAATCAGTCCGCCGAGGAATCCCATCCCGTCTTCGTCCTGTGTGTTGAAGAGAGGAAAAGAGTCTCCATTATGGCACCCTCCATCGCCCCGCGGCGGCTTCGGCCCGCCCTGAGAGCGGTCACCGCGACCGCCGCCGCAGCCCTGGTCCTGTCCGCCTGTACGGGTGGCTCGGGCGCCGCCGGCGCCGGTGACACGTCTGGCAACCAGCTGCTCACCATCCCGCGCGAGGATCTGGCGACGTTCACGCGCAACTTCAATCCGCTCTCCCCGCTGCCCGCCCCCATGACCAAGGAGGGGATCTACGAGCCGCTGGTCGTCCACAGCATGGCGGACGCCAAGGACACCCCGTGGCTGGCCACCAAGTGGGAGACGGCCAAGGACGGCAAGTCCCTCACGTTCACGCTGCGCGACGGCGTGAAGTGGTCGGACGGCCAGGCGTTCACGGCCGACGACGTCGTCTACACCTTCGAGCTCCAGAAGAAGGTGCTGGGCGGCTTCGACTACCTGGACAAGGTCACCGCGGTCGACGCCCACACGGTGAAATTCTCTTTCAACAAGCCCTTCTCACCCGCCTTCTTCGAGATCGGCGCCCACTACATCCTGCCGAAGCACATCTGGTCCAAGGTGAAGGACCCGAAGAGATTCACCAACCCCAACCCGGTCGGCACCGGCCCGTACACCCAGATCGAGAAGTTCCAGAGCCAGTCGTACGAGCTGCGCAAGAACCCGAACTACTGGCAGCCCGCCAAGCAGCAGATCGCCGGCATCCAGATGCTCGCCTTCTCCGGCAACGACAGCGCCAACATCGCCTTCACCAACGGCGAGGTGGATTGGACGCAGTCGTTCATCCCGAACATCGAGAAGTCCTTCGTCGCCAAGGACAAGAAGCACAACCACTACTGGTTCCCGGCCACCGCCGCCGTGATCAACTGGCAGCTGAACACCACCAAGGCGCCGTTCAACGACCCGGCCGTGCGCAAGGCGCTCAGCATGGCCGTCGACCGCGACCAGGTCACCAAGGTCGCAATGAACGGCTACGCCGAACCCGCAGACTGCACGGGCCTGGCCCGCACCTACGACAAGTGGCGTGACACGTCGCTGGCCGCCTCCTGCACCTGGACGAAGTACGACACCGACGCGGCGGCCAATGCCCTGGATGCGGCCGGCTACAAGGAGAGCGGCGGCAAGCGGAAGCTGAAGAACGGCAAGCCGTTCACGCTCGACATCTCCGTCGGCTCGGCCTCCTCCGACTGGATCTCGGTCGCCAACATCATCAAGCAGGACCTCGCGAAGGTCGGCATCACCGCCACCGTGAAGACGCCCGACTGGTCGGCGGTCTCGTCCTCGTACAACACCGGCACCTTCGACACCGGCATCGTCTGGAGCAACAACGGCGCCACACCGTACGAGTACTACCGCGGCGTGATGTCGACCAAGATGCTCCAGCCGGTCGGCAAGCAGGCCACGGAGAACTACCACCGCTTCGGCGACAAGAAGACCGACAAGCTCATCGACGCCTTCGCCGCCGCCACGGACGAGAGCGCGCAGCGCGAGCAGATGAACGGCCTGCAGAGGCTCTACAACGAGGACGCGCCCGTCGTCCCGCTGTTCACCGGCCCCGAGTGGGGCGCGTACACGGACGCCCGCTTCACCGGCTGGCCCACCGAAGAGAACCCGTACGCCACCCTCAGCAACCGCAACGGCAGCACGATCCTCGTGCTCACCTCGCTGAAGCCCGTCAAGAGCTGACGCACGGATCGGCGGCCATCCTCCTCCCCGGACGGCCGCTCCCCACCGCCCCCCCGCACCCCGCACCCCCTACGACAGGAGCACGACCCGTGCGTCTCATCCTGCGCAACCTGGGGTTCTATCTGCTCGCCTTCTGGGCCTCCCTCACGCTGAACTTCGTGCTCCCGCGCTTCATGCCGGGCGACCCGGTCTCCCGGATGTTCGCGCAGGCCCAGGGCACGATGCAGCCCGACCAGATAGCCCAGTTGCGGAAACTCCTCGGCCTCGACCACCGCCCCCTGTGGGAGCAGTACCTCAGCTACATCAAGAGCGTCTTCACCGGCGACCTCGGCATCTCCATCACCCGCTTCCCGACCCCGGTCACCGACGTGATCGGCTCGCAGATCGGCTGGACCCTGCTCCTCGGTGGCGTCGCGCTCGTCATCGCGGCCGTGCTCGGCAACCTGCTCGGCATCGTCGCCGCCTGGCGGCGCGGCGGCGTCCTCGACTCCGCCTTCCCGCCCCTGCTGATCTTCGTCGGCTCGTTCCCCTACTTCTGGCTGGCCATGGGCGCGCTGTACCTGTTCGGGGTGAGCCTCGGCTGGTTCCCCATGCGGCACGCCTACGACGTCGGACTGACCCCCGGCTTCAACGGCGAATTCCTCTCCAACGTCGCCACCCACCTGGTGCTGCCGGCGCTGACCATCGTGCTGGTCTCCATCGGCGGCTGGATGCTCGGCATGCGCAACACCATGATCGCCACAACGGCCGAGGACTACATCACGATGGCCGAGGCCAAGGGGCTCAGCTCGTCACGGATCATGTTCCGCTACGCCGCCCGCAACGCACTGCTGCCCTCCGTCACCAACTTCGGCATGGCGCTCGGCTTCGTCGTCGGCGGCGCGCTGCTCACCGAGGTCGTCTTCGCCTACCCCGGCATCGGCTACCAGCTGCTGATGGCCGTCCAGGGCCTGGACTACCCGCTGATGCAGGGCATCTTCCTGACGATCACGGCGGCGGTGCTGCTCGCGAACTTCCTCGTCGACCTCGTCTACGTCCGCCTCGACCCGCGCGTCCGCGTCCGCTGAAGGGGGTTGCCGACATGACCGCCATCGAAATCGCGACGGCCACCACGCCGACAGCCCCCGCACGCACGTCCCGCCGGCGCGGACTGGTGCGCCAGCTCATCGACAGCAAGAAGGCGCTGACCGGGCTGATCCTGCTCGCCGTCTTCGCGTTCCTTGCCCTGCTCGCGCCCGTCCTCGCCCCGGGTGACCCGTCCCTGATCAACTCCACGGGCAGCCAGACCCCGTCGGCCGCTCATTGGCTCGGTACAACCGCCAAGGGACAGGATGTCCTCGCCCTCACCCTGTGGGGTGCGCGCAGTTCGCTCTTCGTCGGGTTCACCGTTGGGCTCGTGGCGACCGCGGTCGCCATCGTCGTCGGCCTCGCATCCGCGTACTTCGACCGCGTCGTGGACGACGCGCTGACCCTGGTCACCAACGTCTTCCTGTTGCTGCCCGGCCTCCCGCTGCTCATCATCCTGGCCGCGTTCCTGCCGCCCGGGACCTCCACTGTGATCCTGGTGCTCGTTGTCACCGGCTGGGCGGGCTCCGCCCGAGTCCTGCGCGCACAGGCCAAGTCGATCCGGGGCAAGGACTTCGTGGCCGCCGCCGTCGTCACCGGGGAACGCCCGCTGCGGATCATGTTCCGCGAGATCCTGCCCAACATGGCGTCCGTGGTGATGACCACGCTGCTCGGCTGCGTGATCTTCGGCATCGGCGCCCAGGCCGGCCTGGAATTCCTCGGCCTCGGCGACAGCAGTGTCGTCAGCTGGGGTACCAACCTGTACTGGGCCAGCAACGACGGCGCGTTGATGACCGGCGCCTGGTGGGCCTTCGTGCCCTCCGGACTGTGCATCGCCCTCGTCGCCTTCGCACTCGCGCTGGTCAACTACGCGGTCGACGAGATCACCAACCCGAGGCTGCGCAACCGCCGTGCCCGCCGTGAGAGGAGGGGCTGAGCCATGGAACCCGTACTTGAGGTGAACGGCCTGCGCGTCGAATACCGCAGCGACGGACGCACCGTCGTGGGCGCCGACGACGTCTCCTTCTCCATCGGCGCCGGAGAGATCTTCGGCCTCGCCGGGGAGTCCGGCTGCGGCAAGTCGACCATCGCCAACGCGGTGATGCGACTGCTCAAGCCCCCGGCGGAAATCACCGCGGGCAGCATCCGCTTCCAGGGCCGCGACGTCCTCGCCCTGGACGCACGGGAGCTGCGCGCCTTCCGGTGGCGGGAGATCGCCATGGTCTTCCAGTCGGCGATGAACTCGCTCAACCCCGTCCTGACCATCGGCGAGCAGATCGTCGACATCTTCACCACCCACGAGCGGATGAAGAAGCGGGCCGCGCGGGAGCGGGCCGGTGAGCTGCTGGAGCTGGTAGGCATCGACCCGGGAAGGCTGAAGGCGTACCCGCACCAGCTCTCCGGCGGTATGCGCCAGCGCGTGGTCATCGCCATGGCGGTGGCCCTGAAGCCAAGGCTGCTGATCATGGACGAGCCGACCACCGCGCTCGACGTGGTCGTGCAGCAGGAGATCATGGCGCAGATCCGCGACCTCCAGCGGGAGCTGGGCTTCTCCATCCTCTTCATCACCCACGACATGTCCCTGATGGTCGAGCTGTCGGACCGCATGGGCGTGATGTACGGCGGACGGATCGTCGAACTCGCCGACGCCAAGGACCTCTTCAGCAAGCCGCTCCATCCTTACACCGAGGCGCTGATGAACGCCTTCCCGCCGCTGACCGGCCCGCGCCGCGAACTCACCGGCCTCTTCGACGCCCCGCGCACCGCCGACAGCTGCGGCTTCCACGTCCGCTGTCCCGAGGACCGCTCGGACTGCTCCATGAACATCCCCGACCTGCGCGAGATCGCCCCCGGCCGGTGGGTGGCCCAGAGTGCCCAGGGAGCCCCCCGATGACCCAGCCCCTGCTGTCCGTACGCGGTCTGACCAAGGACTTCCAGGTCGGCACCGTCTTCTCCCGGCGCCGCGTCCGTGCCGTCAACGACGTGTCCTTCGACCTGCCGGCCGGCCGGATCACCGCCCTGGTCGGCGAGTCCGGCAGCGGCAAGTCCACCATCGCCCGCTGCCTCGCCCGCCTCGAACAGCCCTCCGCCGGACAGGTACTGCTCGACGGCGAGGACATCCTGCGCACCGAGCGGCGCCGGGTATCACGGGCGTACCGCCGCAAGGTCCAGATGGTGTTCCAGGACCCCTTCGGCTCGCTCAACCCCGTGCACCGCATCGAGCACTTCCTCACCCGCGCCCTCGTCCTGCACGGCCGCCACGCCACCCCCGAGGCGCTGCGCGAGCTGATGACGACGGTCGGCCTGACCGAGGACATGCTCCAGTCCTACCCGCACGAGCTCTCCGGCGGCCAGCGTCAGCGCGTCGCGATCGCCCGCGCCCTCGCCGTCGAGCCCCGGCTGGTCCTCGCCGACGAACCGACCTCGATGCTGGACGTCTCCGTGCGTGTCGGCGTGCTCAACCTGATGCGGCGCCTGCGCGACGAGCGGAACATCGCCATGCTCTACATCACGCACGACCTGGGCTCCGCCCGCTACCTCGCGGACACCACGATGGTCATGTTCGCCGGCGAACTCGTCGAGGGCGGAGACGCGTTGGCGGTGATGGACGCCCCCGCCCACCCCTACACCCGCCTCCTGCTGTCGGCCGTGCCCGACCCCGAGCGGGCCGGCAGCTACGACCCGGTCGAACGCGCCCGGCTGCGCGAGGAGATCCTCAACCCCACGTCCTGCCCCTACGGCGACGACGGCACGTGCAGTCGCACCGAGCCCGTCCGCCACATCGTCGGCGAGAACGGCGGACAGCCCCACTGGGTGCGCTGCCACCTGCGCGCACCCGCCTCCGACATCGCCCGCCGCGTCCTGAAGGCCACCGACCGGCCGGACGGCGAGGCCACCGACGACCCCGAGAAAGCGGAGACCACCGCCGCATGACCCACGACCTCACCCTCCCCTCCGGCACCCCCATCGCCGAGGGGCTGGCCGAACGCGCCCTGCGCGACCCACACCGCCCCCGCTTCCACTTCACCTCGCCCGGCGGCTGGCTCAACGACCCCAACGGGCTGAGCCACTGGAACGGCGTCTACCACCTCTTCTACCAGTACAACCCGCTCGCCGCCGCCCACCACCGCATCCACTGGGGCCACGCCACCAGCACCGACCTCGTCCACTGGACCGACGAACCGGTCGCCCTCGTCCCCGGCACCGACGGCCCCGACCGCGACGGCTGCTGGTCCGGTGTCCTGGTCGACGACGGCGGTGTGCCCACGCTCGTCTACTCGGGCAGGCACGGCGAGCATGAACTCCCTTGTGTGGCCAGGGGATCGGCGGATCTGAGGTACTGGACGAAGGACCCGGCCAACCCCGTCATCACCGCCCCGCCCGAGGGCGCCGACATCACGGCCTTCCGCGACCACTGCGTCTGGCGGGAGGGCCAGGTGTGGCGCCAGCTGGTGGGCTCGGGAATCCGCGGCATCGGCGGAACGGCCTTCCTGTACGAATCCGACGACCTGCGCAGCTGGCGCTACGTCGGCCCCCTGCTGACGGGTGACGCCTCGCAGAACCGGGGCGAGCTCGACTGGACCGGCACGATGTGGGAGTGCGTCGACCTCTTCCGGCTCGGCGAGGACGAGGAGGCCGGCAGCACCGACGCGCTGGTCTTCTCCGCCTGGGATGAGGACACCACCCACCACCCCCTGTACTGGACCGGCCGCTACCAGGGCGACACCTTCACCCCCACCGCCCTCCACCGCCTCGACTACGGCGGCCGCTACTTCTACGCCCCCCAGTCCACTCGCGACGAGCACGGCCGCCGCATCATGTTCGGCTGGCTCCAGGAGGGCCGGACGGACGAGGCGAACGCGCAGGCCGGCTGGTGCGGTGTGATGTCCCTGCCGAGGGTCGTCACGCTCGCCACGGACGGCGGCCTGCATCAGGCCCCGGTACCGGAGCTGACCGAGCTGCGGCGGGAGCGCGTAGAGATGGCTCCGGGCCGGCTGGCCGACCCGTACACCCGGCTGCCCGCCGTGCGCGGGGACCAGCTGGACATCGAGACGACCCTGCGTCTCGCTCCCGGAGCGACCGCCCGGCTCGTGGTCCGCGAGACACCGGACGGCGCGGAACGCACGGTCGTGGAGGTGAGCAGGGCGCCCGACGGAACGGGCGGCACGCTCCGCCTGCGCCGCGAGATCAGCAGTCTCGACCCGACGGTCGACACCGAACCCCGGTACGGCGAACTGCCGTTGGACCCCGACGGCCGGGTCGACCTGCGGATCCTCGTTGACCACTCCGCACTGGAGATCTTCGCCAACGGGCGTGCCCTGACCGCCCGCATCTACCCCACCCGCCCGGACGAGGCCGTCGGCGTCGGTATCGGTGCCCACGGCGACGTGGCCCTGGAGCGGTTCGATGCCTGGCAGATGGCGTCGGCCTTCACCGACGGACCCCGGCCGCTGTGGCCGTGACGGTCTTACACACAACCACGGCCCGCGGGGTGAACGTCACCCCGCGGGCCGTGGCGCACCCTCCCCTGCTCTCCTCAGGAGCTGCCATGAGCGTGTCCCGCCGCACCCTCCTGCTCGCCGGAGGAACCGCCGCCACCCTGCTGCCTCTCGGAGGCATCCTCCCCGCAGCACAGGCCGCCCCGAGCGCTGCCGGAGCGACCCCCGCCGCCACCCCGATTCCCGACCCCGTCCCCGTCACCGGCACCTGGACCCGCACCTCCGACGGCGGCCAGAAGGCGACCGCCGGCCGTCGCGGGCCCGCCCTCGCCCTGTCCGAGCAGCAACTTGCGGCCAAGGGCACGTACGCGGCCCGCGTCACGCCCCAATCCTCTTCCTCCGTGGGCGTGTTGGTGTTCCGGGCAGCCCTGGACGGCTCGACCGGATACGCGGTCGCCCTCGACCCCGGCCGCTCCCGCATACGGCTCTACGACCTGGCCGGCGGCGACACACTCGCCACCGCTCCACTTCCGGGCGCGCGGACCGCAAGACCCTATGACCTCGAAGTGGCAGTCGACGGACCCGAGCTGACGGTGCATGTCGACGGCAAGCGGCTCCTCCACACCGAGGACCACCGCCACGACACCGGCTCGGTGGGCCTGCTCGCCCAGGGCGGCAAGGTCACCTTCGGCCCGCCCTCCCTCTCCTCAGTCACCACCAACCTCACCGGCTGGACCACGAGCGGCGGCACCTGGACGGCGAGTCCGCTGGGCTGGCGCGCGGCCCCGACCCAGGGAGCCACCGCCCGCGCCATCACCACGACCAAGACGTACGACACCGCGCTCCAGGCCGACCTGCTCCTGCACGACGCTTCCGCCATCGCCTCACTGCTGGTGCGCACGGACGCCACGGCCACGCACGGCTACGGCGTCCAAGTCGACCCCGCCCAGGGCAGGCTGAGGCTCTACCGCATCGATGGCAACGTCACCCTCGGCACCTACGCGACCACCATCAAGGCCGACACGGTCTACCGCCTGCGCGTCGAAGCCGAACGCGACGAACTGCGCGTGCACTGGCAGACCAACTTCCTCTCTCCCGACGGCTACAGCCCCGTCATCACCGCCCAGGACTCCACCCACACCAAGGGCCGACTCGCCGTCACGGCATCGGCCGGCGCGGTGTCCTTCGAGAACATCGCCGCGGCCGACCTCGCCACCGGCCTCCAGGGCTGGACGGCCCGCTCCGGCACCTGGACCCCCGACCTGCGCGGCATCCGCGGCGAGAACGGCCTGCGCACGGCCCCCTTCACCGACGGCGACCTGGTGGCGAGAGCAGACATCACACCCGGCGGCCCCTCCTCCTCGGCCGGCCTCGTCCTGCGCGCGTCCGCGAACGGCTCCGGCGGCTACGAAGCCCGCCTGGAAGCCGGCCGCAACGCCGTCGTCCTGCTGGACCGCTCCTCCGGCGCCCGCCTCGCCTCCGCTGCCGGCCCGGTCCGGCGCATCGCGTCCGGCGGCACCTATCGCGTCGAGGCCCGCGCGACGGGCAGGACGGTCGAGGTGTACGTGGACGGCGTACGGGCGCTCAAGACCCGCGTGTCCCGCACCAAGGGAGCCACCTTCGGCACCGCGGCTGCGCACGGGACGTCGTACTTCCAGAACGTCGAGGTCCACAGCACCGCCGACTACTTCACCGAGCCGTACCGCCCCACGTACCACTACTCCCAGCTCACCGGCTCCACCAGCGACCCCTGCGGCCTGCTGCACTACGACGGCGAGTACCACCTCTTCCACCAGGACGAGGGCCGCTGGGCGCACGCGGTCAGCACCGACCTCGTCCACTGGCAGCCCCTGCCGATCGCCCTGCCCTGGAACGCCTACGGCCACTGCTGGACCGGCTGCGCGGTCGTGGACGCCGACGACACCTCCGGCCTCTTCGACGGCGGCTCGGGCCTGATCGCGTACTACACCAGCTACCACCCGGACAAGCCGGGCGGAAACGCCGGCGTGCGCATCGCCTACAGCAAGGACAAGGGCCGCTCGTGGCAGTGGCACGGCGGCTCAAGTCCGGCCGTGCAGAACCCGGGAGGCCCCGACGCCGGCTGGACCTTCCGCGACCCGAAGGTCATCCGCGACGAGGCCCACGACCAGTGGCTGATGGTCGTCTCCGGCGGCGACCACATTTGCTTCTTCACCTCCACCGACCTCCTCACCTGGACCCAGGTCAGCTCCTTCGGCTACGGCGACTGGGCCACGCCCGGCGTCTGGGAGTGCCCCGACTTCTTCCCGCTGCCGGTCGACGGCGACAAGGACAAGGTGAAGTGGGTCCTCACCCTGAGCACCGGTGCCGTACGCGCCACGAACGGCTCGGCCGCCCAGTACTTCACGGGTGAGTGGAACGGCACCGGTTTCACTCCCGACCAGAAGGCCGGCACGGTCCTGCGCGCCGACTCCGGCCGCGACTACTACGCCGCCATGTCCTTCTACGGCCTGCCCGACGACCGCCGCGTCTGGCTCGGCTGGATGAGCAACTGGGACTACCCCTTCAGCGCCCCGACCGGCGCCTGGAACGGCCAGCTGAGCACTCCCCGCGAACTGACCCTCACGGACACCGCCGACGGCGTACGCCTGGCACAGCGCCCGGTCCCGGAGCTGGTCGCGCTGCGTACGTCCACCACGACCCGCAAGGACCTCGCCGTCGGCCCCGACTCCGCGAACCCGCTCGCGGGAGTCCGGGGCGTCGGCTACGAGATCGAGGCCGAGATCACCCTCGGCACCGCCAAGGAGATCGGCTTCCGGCTCCGGACCGACGACGACCAGCACACGACAGTCGGATATGACGCCGAGGCGCAGGAGTTGTTCGTGGACCGCTCAGCATCGGGCCTGAGCGACTTCACGCAGTACTTCACGGGTCGCACCACCGCGCCGATGAAGACGACCGACGGCCGCGTGACCCTGCGCGTGTACGTCGACTCGTCCTCGGTCGAGGCATTCGGCGCGGACGGACAGGCCGCCGTGACGAGCCTGGTCTTCCCCGGCCCGGACGCCGACGGCATGGCCTTCTACGCCAAGGGCGGCACCGCGCACGTCGACTCGCTCAAGGTGCACAGGCTGGACAGCACCTTCCGCCTGGTGGACCGGGTGAAGCCGCTCGTGGCCGCTCCGGCCGGCGGTGAATTCCGCTCGGACCTCGGCAAGTTGACGATCACCCCCGCCGGCCGCTGGTCCACGGACAGCGCGGGCCGGGCCGCAAGCTTCGACAAGGACTCCAACGCGATCTCGGCCCGCACGGCGACGGACCTGGACCTCACCACCCTGGTCCGGCTCGGCGGCCCCGACCCGGACACGGGCGGTGCCCTCTCCCTCCTCTGGCGCGCCTCCTCCGACGCCACCGACGCCTACTGCCTCAACATCGACCCCGACCTGCGCGTGATCCGCCTGGTCGCCAAGGCCAACGGCTACTTCGACGACGGCGCCGCCCTCGCCCGCGTCCCGGCCCTGGTCCGCCGCGGCACGACCTACCCCGTCCGCATCCTCACCGAGGGCGACCGCATCCAGGTGTTCCTCAACGGCACACGGATCATCGACGTGACGGACACGACGTACGCCGATGGCCACATCGCCCTGAATGTGTTCGGCGGGAGGGCGGCGTACCAGGACACCTACGCGCAGGAGCTGTGACCGTTGGTCAAGCCGACAAGCAACCGTGACCGCGGAGGCTCCGCCCGCCGGCCGGGTGAGGTATCCGCACACCGGGGCCCACCCGCAGTCTCCTCCGCGCACCGGGGCCCTCCGCAGGCGGGTCGTCGAGCACGGAGGGGACGGCGAGAACCGCAGCCACTCCCATTATGACACCAGTGATGTATGCTGTCAGTGTAATAAATTGCAGATGGGGGCTCATGCGTGACTTGGAAGATTGTCGTGGTCGAGCCGGCTCTTTCGTGGCTTCACGGCCTGCGCCGTACTGACCGCGACACCCTGATTCAGGTCAGTCAGGCTGTCACTGCTCTTCAGGAGGAAGGTCCCGCGCTGGGCCGGCCTTTGGTGGACACGATCAAGGGGTCGGTGCTACCGAACCTCAAGGAACTCCGCCCGGGCTCGGCGGGGGCCACGGAAGTGCGGTTGCTGTTCGTGTTCGACCCGGACCGCCAGGCTGTGATCCTGGTCGGCGGTGACAAGGCGGGCAACTGGTCCGGCTGGTACCGCGTCGCTGTGCCCCAGGCGGAGCAGGCATACGCGGAGCATCTGAAGCGAATCGATGGAGAGGACGGGGCACGATGACTGATCACCTCAAGGACCCGCAGGCCGTCTCCTGGGGAGACCTGGCCGAGGATTTCGCCTTCACGGACGCCGAAAAGGATCAGATCCAGAAGGGGGCGCAGGCGATGGTCCTGGCCTCCCGTGTGCACCGCCTCGCCGAGTTGCGGAAGCGGCAGCACACCACACAGGTCCAGGTTGCCGAAGCCATGGGTGTCACCCAGGCCCGCGTCTCGCGCATCGAGAAGGGCCAACTGGAGCGCAGCGAGGTCGACACCCTCGCTGCCTACGTCAAGGCGCTCGGCGGCAAGCTGAAGATCGTCGCTGACTTCGGTGATGAGACCTATGTCCTCGGCTGACCCGATCGACAGGCTTAGGTCCAGGATCATGCGCAGCCCGGCAGGCGAACTCGTCAGGGACGATGCTCCACCTGGGACGAGGGGGGGAGAGCGCTGAGCCCGCCGGACGCCGCAGCTCTGGCGCCTCTGGTGCGGCCGGGCGGGCGTATTGTCTCGATCGCGACCCCGGTCGAGTCACCTGCCGATGCCGGGGTGACTGCGATGCACATGGTCGCCCGAAACGATGTAGCGCAACTGGCGGCGCTTGTGGAACTCGTCGAGGCGGGCGCGGTCGCCATCGACATCAGCAAGTCACGCCCGCTGACCGACCTCGCAGACGTCCACTGCCTCAGTGAGGCCGGCCGGACCCGAGGCAAGGTCATCATCATTCCTTGAGGCTGGGCGGCCGAACGTTCTCTTCAGCTCCCGCGCACCGTTCCCGGTGGGCACGTTCCCGTGTACCTGGCTGAGCATGTTGGCGGGTATGCCGACACACGAACCGATGAGCCCATGTGCCTCACACAACAAAGGCCAGATCAGAACCGTAGATAACCGTGGTCGTCGTCGCCTGCATCGAGGTCTGACCCGCCCCGATCGCGTACTAGCACTCACAGAGCGGCGGACGGGATGATGTCCACCCAGAGCCCAAGGGGGTAGTCATGAGATCGCACCTGCAGTGGATCCACGGCCGCGGAGAGCGTGTCATCGTCGAACGTAACCAGACGTACACAGCCATCTTCGTCAAATTCTTTGTCCTGGTCGGCCTGCTGTATATGCCGGTTCTCATCTTCCATTGGGGTGAGTGGATCCCATTCGCCGGAGCCAGCATCTACCTGCTCTGGGAACTCGGCCGTATCAACAGCGCACTTGGCGAGCTCGCCGACCTCTGGAACGAGCAGTACCAGCAGCGGAAGGAGCCGGCTCGAAACGACTCCCTCCAGTGACACAGCCGGTCGGCGACTGCCTGACGATTTCGTCGTCGACCCAGGGCACTCGCCTCCGGAGAGCTGCCGGGCCATGGACAGCTTTGCCTGTCCAGTCCGCAGAGGAGCGGGTCTCCTTATCGAGCCGGCCGACGGCGGCCTCGGTCTGTGGCGCGTTCAGCGCAGGCTCGCGGGCGCCAGCCGGATCCCGCCGGAGCCGGCCCTGATCCGCACCGGCCAGGGCGCTGCCGCGGCCGGTGCGGGCTGGGCAGCAGGACGCTGTTTGACCAGTCTGGTCAGCCGTCTGGTCATCAGCGTGCTGGTGCCCGGGCCGGCGGGCCTCCTGAACAGCTCGTCGGTGTCGAATCACCGAGCAGCATCAGGAGGCCCCGGTGCCGCAGCGTTCCGTGTCGATGGCCGGGCGGTCCAGCTCGGTCGCCCTGGAGTGTGACCGTCTGGCTCGCCGGTTCGGAGACGCTGAGTGGGCCGTGGGCCGGTCGCTGCTGCCGGTGCCGGGCCGGCTACCCACAATGGGCTTCACAACAGGCCGAGGTCCCGGGCGCGGAGCGCCGCCTGGGTGCGGTCGCGTAGGGCGAGGCGGGTGAGGATGCGGGAGACGTGGTTCTTGACCGTGCCCTCGCTGAGGTAGAGGCGTGCGGCGATCTCCCGGTTGGTGTGGCCGTGTGCCAGGAGCCGCAGGATGTCCGTCTCGCGTGGGCTCAGCGAGACGGCGGGAGGCGCGTCGGCGGGGGCGGGGGACGGCAGGGCGGCGGTGAGGTGGCGGGCGACGGAGGAGTCGAGCTGGGTGACGCCGGCGTGCGCCAGGCGTACCGCGTGGGCGAGTTCCTCGGCGGGCAGGTCCTTGAGCAGGTAGCCGTGGGCTCCGGCGCGCAGTGCCTGTACGACGTACTCCTCGTCGTCGAACGTCGTCAGCATCACCACTCGGCACTCCGGCGCCCGGCCGCGCAGGACGGCCACCGCCTCGACTCCGTCCATCTCCGGCATCCGGACGTCCATGAGGATGACGTCCGGGTCCAGCTCCAGGGTCTTCGCCACGGCGTCCCGGCCGTCCACGGCCGTACCGACGATCTCGATGCCCGGCCGGATGGACAGCAGGGACGCGATGCCGTCCCGGATGAGCCGCTGGTCATCCACCACCAGCACCCGTACAGACGTCTGCGTCGGCCCCTGATCCATGTCACATCTCCCCCGTCTTCCCGCGCGGAACGGTCACCGTCAGTCGTGTACCGGCGCCCGGGCCGCTGTCGATTTCCACCCTCCCCGCCACCAGCTGCACCCGTTCCCTCATCCCGACGAGCCCGAACCCGGTGACGGCCGCGTCCGGTGCGAAGCCGCGGCCGTCGTCCGTCACCACCAGCCGCGCGTTGTCCCCGGCCAGCCGGACCACCACCGTCACCCGCGAGGCGAGCGCATGACGGCGCGCGTTGGTCACGCCCTCCTGCGCGGCCCGGTACAGGGCGGTCAGCTCGGCCGTGCCGTAGCCGTCCTCGTCGCCGCTCACCTCGACGGTGACCCGCGGCGGCGCCCCGCCGTCTCGCGCCAGGCCGGCCAGCGCGGCCGACAGCGCGGGGCGCGCCGCCTCGCCGCGCAGCGCGCGGACCGACTGCCGTACGTCGCCCAGCGCGAGCCGCACCGACCGCCTCGCCTCGTTCAGCGCCCGCTGGGCCGCGTCGGGGTCCAGGGCCCGGAAGTCCGAGGCCATCTCCAACTGCACTGACATCGCGGTGAGATGGTGACCGAGGCTGTCGTGGATGTCCCGGGCCAGCCGGTTGCGTTCGGTGGCGGCGGACAGCGCGGCGACCCGGGCGGCGGACTCCTGGAGTTCGAGCCGCGCGCGCTGCTCGTCGACGGCCACGGCGGCCATGGAGAGCGCCAGCACCAGGCCGACGGTGAGCATCAGCAGATCGGAGACGTGCTCCAGGTCTTGGTACCAGCCGGGTGCGGTCAGCAGGTACGCGGTGAGCAGCCCGGCCGGGCACAGGGCGCCCAGCGCGAGCGCGGTCGTGCGGCCGAAGGCGAAGTATGCGGTGAACGGCACCAGCACGACCAGCACTTGGGACAGTCCCGAGGCGTCGAGGAGCACCACCGCGCCGATCAGACCGCACCGCGCCAGCAGCAGCGGCACCCGGACCGCGGGCCGGCGGTGTCCCGCCGCCTCCAGGGCGAAAAGCGCCCCGATCGCGGCGACGAAGCCGACCGTCCGCCACACCGTCGGCCCCGGGCCGTCGCCCAGGCCGGCCGCCGCGTAGTACAGACCGCCGACGAGCACCGCGCCGTACAGCAGAGGCGCCACCCACCGCACGGGCACATACGCCGCCATGCGCACCCCCTCACCCGCTGTCGCCAGGCTAAGCCGAACGCGGCCTCCGAGTGACCCCGGCGGGGAAACTCCGGCCGCGTCGGGCCGAGCGGCACATGCCGAACGGCCGTGCAGTGCCCGGGAGATGGTGACCTTCGGCCACCGATGTCGCCGCCCTTCACCTCCCGTCGCCCATCGCCCGCTCCCTACGGTTGCCGCCCTGACCCACTGTCCGAGCAACCGGAGCGGTCCCATGTCCTCGCCCATCACCTCATCGACAGTCCGTGCCGGTGCCCTGTGCGGTGTGCTGTCCGGCCTGCTGCTCGCCCTGCCCGCGCTGATCGAGGTATTCACCGGGGAGACCTCCGCGACCAGCGTCCCGCTCGCCCTGTCCCCGGCGTTCGCCCTGCCGCTGCTCACCGCGCTGCACCGGCGGCAGAGTGCGGCCACCGGCAGCTTCGGGGACGTCGCCCACACCGTGAACCTCATCGGTCTCGGCCTGTTCGGTGGTGCCGCGTTCGCCGCGAACCTGGTGCTGTTCTACTTCGACGACGACGCCCTGGACGAGACCCTGACCGGCCCCACGATCCCCGTGCTCATCGGTTCCGCGACCGTCTTCGCCGTAGGTTGCGCCCTGTTCGGGGCGGCCCTGCTCCGCGCCCGGGTGTTCCCAAGGATCCCGTCGTGGGGGTACGCCGTCGTCCTGCCACTGTTCGCGTTCTTGACCTCGCTGCCGGAGTCCCTGCTCACGAGCTCGCTGCACATCCTGGTCGGCGTCATCCTGATCTGGCTCTCGGCCGCCCTGTTGCACACCCCGCGGACCGGGGAGACGCGTCAGGGTTGAGTCAGGGGCGGCTCAGGGGTGACGCGTTGACGCATTGAGCCAGTAACGCATCGAGCCCCAGGCCGGAGGCCTGGGGCTCGATGGTGAGGACCGGGGGAGTGGATGACGGGAGGCGAGAACGGACTCGCGATGCCTCAGCTCTGCGGCCGGGACTGCCCGGAACCCGGTTCCATGATCTCTCCCTGAATGACACGGGGCGTCGACCGCTCCTCGGTCCCGGCCTCGGCTCGGTCGTCCTTCGCCGCCCTGGCCTCGGCCTTGAGGATGCGGGCCGACTTGCCTGCGGAGCGGGCCAGTTCGGGGAGTTTCCTGGCGCCGAGGACGAGTATGACGACGATGAGGATGATCGCTAGTTCGCTCAGTCCGAACATTCGGGTCCTGTCTCTGGGCGGGCGCGGCGACGGGTCAGACGCCGACGCCGAAGTCGGAGGCGATCCCGGCGAGGCCGGACGCGTAACCCTGGCCCACCGCACGGAACTTCCAGTCCGCACCGTTGCGGTACAGCTCGCCGAAGACCATGGCAGTCTCCGTGGCCGCGTCCTCCGACAGGTCGTAGCGGGCGAGCTCGGCGCCGCCGGCCTGGTTGACGACTCGGATGAACGCACCCCGGACCTGGCCGAAGCTCTGGCCGCGGTTCTCGGCGTCGTGGATGGACACGGGGAAGACGATCTTCGCGACCTCGGCGGGCACGGCCGCGAGGTTCACCTTGACGGACTCGTCGTCGCCCTCGCCCTCGCCGGTCAGGTTGTCGCCGGTGTGCTCGACCGAACCGTCCGGGCTCTTCAGGTTGTTGTAGAAGATGAAGTGCTGGTCGGAGAGGACCTTGCCCGACTCGTCGACCAGGAGGGCGGACGCGTCGAGGTCGTAGTCGGTGCCCGTCGTGGTCCGTACGTCCCAGCCCAGGCCGACCAGTACGGCGGTCAGGCCCGGCGCCTCCTTGCTGAGCGAGACATTGCCGCCTTTGGACAGGGAAACTCCCACGCTGCTCTCCTCCTTGGTGCGCACTGCTCGGCATGTACGGTCCGGGCCCGCGGTACAGACCCGGATTCGAAATCTACAGCACTGTAGAAAATGTGGAAGGCTGTATCCAGGCATGTATCCAGGCATGTGTCCGGGCAACGCGGCTTCTACGATGCAATGCCCGCGCAGTGGATGTATCGCTCGTGAAGTACTCGGCTAGGACCTGTCCGGCCGATCAAGTCGCAGGAAAGCAGATGCGCGTGCCACACCCCGCGTCTGCGGCATGATCGGCCGGACAGGTCCCAGGGAAGGGAGACAGGACGTGACGGACCGGCGGCAGCGTCCCCGGCGGGGGCAGGGTGAACTGGAGGCGCAGGTTCTGTCGGCCCTGCGCGAGGCGGAGGGGCCCGCGACCGCGGGCTGGGTACAGGAGCGGCTCGGCTCGGACCTTGCCTATACGACCGTGGTCACGATCCTGACCCGGCTGCTGGACAAGGGGGCGGTGACCCGCGAGCGCGCGGGCCGGTCGTTCGCCTGGACCCCGGCGTCCGACGAGGCAGGGCTCGCCGCGCGCAAGATGCGCAAGGTACTGGACAGCGAGCGGAACCGGGAAGCCGTCCTCGCGAGCTTCGTCACCGCGCTGGGCCCGGACGACGAACGGCTGCTGCGCGAACTGCTGGGGCAGCCCGAAGCGGAGAGGGAAGACTGAACGCATGGGGGTGTTCGTCTTTCTGCCGCTGGTGCTGCCGTTGACTGCGTGGCCGGTCGCCCGGCTGGCCGAGCAGCACCTGCATCCGCAGACGGCCACGCGGCTGCTGACCGGCGTGGCCGTCGTCATGGCGGCGTGCAGCACCGTGTGTCTGGGCCTGCTGATGGTCGTCGGCACCGCGCAACTGCCCGGCAATCCGCTGCCCGACGGCTGGTCGGACCCCGAGGTGCGTGAGGCCGTCCCGTACGACGAGGTGGCAGGGAAGGTGGCCATCCCCGCACTGCTCGCCGTGCTGGTGGCGTGCGGCAGGAGTCTGTGGCGGCACGGTCGAGTACGCCGCCGGGCTCACCGCGCACTGGCCGGACTGCCCGGCAGGGAGATCGCGGTGCTGCCGGACGAGGTGCCGTACGCGTATGCCCTGCCCGGCACCGGTCACGGCGTCCGGGACCGGGTCGTGGTCACCACAGCCCTGCTGTCCCGTCTCGAACCCGCCGAGCGCCGCGCCCTGTTCGCCCACGAACGCGTGCATCTGGCGGCCCGGCACCACCGGTTCCTGCTGGCCGTACAACTGGCGGCGCGCGCCAATCCGTTCCTGCGTCCGCTGAGTACGGCGGTGTCCTGCACGACGGAGCGATGGGCGGACGAGGACGCCGCCCGTGCCGTCGGTGCGCGCGCGGTAGTGGCCCGCGCGATCGGCAAGGCGGCGCTGGTCTCCAGAGGCACCCCGGCGCCGACCCTCGCGGGTTTTGCGGCACCGGGGCCGGTGCCGCGTCGTGTCGCGGCGCTACTCAAGTCGGCCCCCGCAGCCCGCAGTTGGCCATCCATGTTCACGGCGGTGGGCCTCGCGGCCTGGGCGGCGGCGGCCGGCACCGCGGTGTCCGCGCTGGCCTCCGCGAACTCCGCGGTCACGATGGTCCTCATCCTGCACGCGGCGACGCCACTCTGAGGGCACGCGGGCGGCCCCGGGATCGGCCTTCGCCGGGCGGTTCCTGCCCGCCCAGGTCCGCTCGTCGGCGCCGCTCGTGTGCTCCCGTGACTGCTCAACGCCGCCCCCTCAACCGATGAACCTTGGTTCGTATGGTTCGTATGTCGTAGGGCGGGACGCGGCAGCGGGCCTTCCTGTTCCGGGCCGACGTCTCGTCGGCGTACGGCCCGGCTGCCTCAGAAGGTCAGAGGTCGAACTCGTGCGGCGGCAGGTCGAGCGCGAAGCACGCCTCGCGCACGATCGCCTGCTCGGTCTTGTCGAAGTCGCCGTCGGCACCGCCGATGACGATGCCGATCTGGATGACTGCACGTGCCTCGGCGGGCTTCTTCTTCGCCTTGGCGATCTCCTGGAGGACGCTGACCTTGCCGAAGGCGAAGTCGGCGGTCAGCTTGTTCAGGTTGTCGTCGAAGCGGCGACGCAGGTCGTCGGCGTTGAAGTTCTGCAACACCTCGTTCGTGGCGATGAGTTGGGCGACGCGCTGCCGCTCGGACGGGTCGATGGTGCCGTCGGCGGCCGCGACCAGCGCGCACATCGCCATGCCGGCGTCGCGGAAGGCGCCGCTCTTGAGGTCGTTCTTCTTCGCCTCGAGCTGGGTCTGCATCGTCGATGCGGACTCCTTGATGCGGTCCCACAGGGCCATGAGAGCTCCGTACGGTGTCTGAGGTGTGTCCGGGCCGGGGCGGCCCGGACAGCATTCTTCTACAGCAATGTAGAAGCTATCAGTCAGCCGTTCACCTGGTCTCTTGCGAGGAGGCCCTGGCGTTTACGCCGGGGAGGAATCGCATCCCGTGACAGCGACGCGGGCGCGGAGCGCCGCTGCGACTTGCTCGGCGGAGCCGAGTGCGGGCGAACGCATGTACTCATGTTCGCTGATGGGTGTGATCGTGACGGGAGAGGGGCGCGGGCGTGTGGATCTCGTACGTATGGTCGTCCGGCAGGGGTGGGTGACCGGTACTTCGGGCGGGGGTGAGGGTGTGGCGGAAGCGGCAGGGGCTGACGGCGCGGGGCATGCCCGGTACACGTTCCGGCTTCGCGTGTCGTCCACCGCCCACGTGCTGCTGATGGCGGAGTGGGACCGGTGCCGGTGGGTGTGGAACGAGTGCGTGGCCAAGTCGAAGCAGGCCCACGCCTGGAACAAGAACCGTCCCGAGGGCACCGACAAGCGCACCTGCGGCCCGGCGCAGCTCGACAAGATGCTGACCGACGCCCGTGCTCGCACGCCGTGGCTGCGTGAGGGCTCCAGCGTTCCGCAGCAGCAACTCATCCGGGATTTCGGCAGGTCCAAGGCCAAGGCTCACAAGGACATCCGCGGTCGGGTTTTGCAGCATCGCCGGGCCGGGATGCCGAAGTGGAAGAAGAAGCGCGAGACGCTGCCCACGCTGAACTACACCCGGCGCGGCTTCCGTCTCAAAGACGGCAGGCTGTGTCTGGCGGGCGGCATCGCCTTGACGGTGGTGTGGTCGCGAGATCTTCCGGCCGACCCGTCATCGGTGCGCGTGTATCAGGACAGCCTTGGGCACTGGTACGCGAGCTTCGTCGTCCCCGCCGAGGTGCGGCCGCTTGCCGGGACCGGCCGCGTGATCGGCATCGACTGGGGTGTGAAGGAGACTGCGACCACCACCAGCGACGCCCATGACCTCCCCCACGCCCAGCACGGGCGCAGGGCCGAGGAGAAGCTGTCCCGGTACGACCGGATGATGGCCCGCCGCAAGCCCGCCAAGGGGCAAGCGGCCTCCAAGGGTTACCGCGAGGCCAGGAAGTGGCGGGCGAAGACATACCAGAAGATCGCCCGCCGGCGGCAGGACGCCGGGCGTAAGTGGGCGAAGAAGGTCGTGACCGACCACGACGCGATCGCTGTCGAGGACTTCAAGCCGAAGTTCCTCGCCAGGACCACCATGGCCAAGAAGGCCGCCGACGCCGCCATCGGCGCCACCAAACAGGCCCTGATGGAGATGGGCCGCAAGCACGGACGCATCGTGCACCTGGTACACCCCGCGCACACCACGATGGACTGCGCGCACTGCGGAGCGAGAGCCAAGCACGCACTGCCGCTGGGAGAACGCATCTACACCTGCACCGTGTGCAACACCGTGTCCCCACGGGACAAGAACTCCGCACACGTGATGCTTGTCCGGGCTGGTCTCAACCCGGCTGGTGTCGAGGGCATAAGACCATCCGGGGCGCCGCCCCGGATGGCTGCCTGAGCCAGGAATCCCCTCCCTCCAGGGAGGGGAGGATTCAATCTTCCTCGTCCCCCTCGAAGAAGTCGCCCACCTCGTCGATGACTTCGGCCGCCACCATGCCGCCGACGACACCGACCGCCAGCCCCGCCGCGCCCGCGGCAACCGCGGTGCCCATCCCCGGACCGGAACGGTGGTCGTGCTCGTCGTGCCCGTGTGAGCCGTGCCCGTACGCGGCATGGGAGCCGTACGACGCCCGGTGCTCGACCGACTGCCGTATCCAGCCGTCGACTTCGGCGGGCCAGTCGCGGACGTCGTGGTGGCCGACCGTGAACCGGGTGATCGCGTCGTGGCCCGGGGAGAGGAAGCCGCCGCGCTTGTCCGCCTCCAGCACCACTTCCAAGCCGCCCGGACCGGCGAGGAAGGTCAGCTCGATCTCGTTGACGGTGTGGGCGTACTGGGGCGACGGGGTGAGCTCGATCTCCTGGTAGAAGGGGAGCTGCTGACCGGTGCCGCCGATCCGGCCGTACTCCAGATCCGCGGACCGGAACCCGAAACCGAGCTGCCCGAGCGCCTCCAGGATCGCCTCCTGTACGGGCAGCGGCCCGACGGTCAGCTGGTCGAGGTCGCCCTTGTCCCTCGCGCCCGCCACCGACAGCTCCGTACGCACACCCAGGACGATGCCCAGGCCCTGCCCGTACAGCTCGGTGATCGGGGTCTCCCACGGCAGCGTGACGCCGAACCGGACACTGCGCTCCTCGCCCTCGGTGAGCCGGAAGCCGCCGCCGACGGTGAACCGTTCGAAGACGACCGCGCCGTCGCTCTCCCCGTCATCGTGCTCGGCCTCGACCCGCGCCACCAGCTCCAGCGTGATGTGCTCGATGTCGAAGTCGGCGCTGCCGCCCTTGACATGGACCTGGCCCGACAGCGTTCCGCCGGGCGGAGCGGTGCCCGGGTCGAGGACCGTGTCCACCGTGGGCCCGCCCACGCCGAGCGAGCCGAGCAGCCGTTTGAACACCATGGTGGCGTCCACTCCTTCACGTTCGTATGCGCGTGGTTCTACGTGCATGTAGAAGATTAGGTCGAGGGGAGGCGTGAGAAGGCGGTAGGGCGTCGGATCCCGCTGCTTGGCGGGCCCCTGGCTGAGTGAGGTTTTTTGCGGTGCCTTTACAGTGGGTGTAGAGACAGGCAACCCTGTCTCTACACCCACCGACCTCGTACGAGAACCAGAAGGAGCGACAGTCCCGCCATGGGCGAGCCTCCCAGTACAAGCCGTGCCATTTCCCACCCGCGACGTATGAGCACGGGGACGGGGGTGGCACGGTGACCGAGGTCCTGCTTCTCCTGCTGGCCCTGCTCCTCACTCTCATCTGCGCGCTGTTCGTGGCGGCAGAGTTCTCTCTGACCACCGTCGAGCGTGGCGATGTGGAGCGCGCCGCCGAGGTGGGTGAGCGGGGCGCGGACGGCGCGCTGAAGGCGGTCCGCCGCCTGACTTTCCAGCTGTCCGGTGCCCAGCTCGGCATCACCGTCGCCTCGCTGCTGATCGGCATGCTCGCGGAGCCGTCGCTCGCCGCTCTGCTGCGCGGGCCGTTGGAGGCGGCGGGGCTGGGCGGCGCTGCCTCGTCCGTGGCGACCGTGCTGGGTGTGGTCGTCTCCACCGTCGTCCTGATGGTGGTGGGCGAGCTGGTGCCGAAGAACTGGGCGATCTCCCGCCCGCTGGCGGTCGCGAAGGTGGTGGCGGGCCCGCAGCGCGGCTTCACGGCCGCGTTCGGGCCGTTCATCCACCACCTCAACAACACCGCGAACCGCTTCGTACGCCGCTTCGGCCTGGAGCCCGCCGAGGAGCTGGCCTCCGCCCGCAGCCCCGAGGAACTGGTCGCGCTCGCCCAGCACTCGGCCGCCCAGGGCGCGCTGGAGCCGGACTCCGCCGAACTCTTCGTACGCACCCTGCACCTGAGCGAGCTGACGGCCGAGAACGTGATGACACCGCGCGTGGACGTGCGGGCGCTGGAGGCCCACGCCACGGCCGCCGACGCCGCCAACCTCACCCACGCCACCGGACTGTCCCGCTTCCCGGTCTACCGCGACAGCCTCGACGAGGTCGTCGGCACCGTCCACATCCGCGACGTACTGGCTCTGGAACCCGGGAAACGGGCCGTCACGCCGGTCACCGAGCTGGCCACCGACCCGCTGCTGGTGCCCGACAGCCTGCCCGCCGACCGGCTGCTGGACCGGATGCGCGCGAGTCGCACCATGGCCATCGTCATCGACGAGTACGGCGGTACGGCGGGTGTGGCGACGGTGGAGGACATCGTCGAGGAGGTCGTCGGCGAGGTCCGCGACGAGCACGACCCGATCGAGGTCCCCGATCTGCTGCCCGCGCCCGCCACGGCGGACGGCCGCGCGGTGTGGGAGGCGGACGGCGGCGTACGGATCGACGAGCTGGTTGCCATAGGACTGATCGCGCCCGAGGGGCCGTACGAGACCGTCGCCGGCCTTGTCGCCACCCGGCTTTCCCGCATCCCCGCCAAGGGTGACATCGTCGGCCTCGACGGCTGGCAGCTGACCGTGCTGGACGTCGACCACCACCGCGCCGACCGGGTTCGCATCACCGAACCGGTGGCCGTGCTGCACCAGGTCACGGAGGAAGCCCGATGACCATCGTCCAGCTCGCCATCGGAGCTCTCACCCTGCTGACCAACGCGTTCTTCGTCGGCGCGGAGTTCGCCCTGATCTCCGTACGCCGCAGTCAGATCGAACCCCGCGCCCAGGAGGGCGACAAGCGCGCCCGGATGACCCTGTGGGGTCTGCGGCACATCTCCGCGATGATGGCTACCGCCCAGCTCGGCATCACCGTCTCCTCCCTGGTGCTCGGCGCGGTCGCCGAGCCCGCGATCGCGCACCTGCTGGAGCCCGCCTTCGAGGCGGCGCACATCCCGCACGGCCTGGTGCACCCGATCGCCTTCGTCATCGCGCTGACCGTGGCGACGTATCTGCACATGCTGATCGGCGAGATGGTCCCGAAGAACATCGCGCTCGCGGCGCCCGTGCCGACGGCTCTGTTCCTCGGCCCGCCCCTCGTGGCCCTCACCCGGGCCCTGAAGCCGGTGATCTTCGGCATCAACGCCTTCGCCAACGCCCTGCTGAAGCTGCTGCGGGTGGATCCGAAGGATGAGGTGGAGTCGGTCTTCACCGACGACCAGCTCGCCCGCATGGTCGTCGACTCCAGCGCGGCCGGGCTGCTCACGCCCGCCGACGGCGAGCGGCTGCGCGATGCGCTCGAGCTGGGTACCCGCCCGATCGGCGAGATCCTCGTCCCGGTGCCGAAGATGCGTACCGTGGACCACACCGTCACCCCGGCGCGGCTGGAGCGGGCGGCCGCCGAGGCAGGCTTCTCCCGCTTCCCGGTCACGGACGAGGACGGCACCCTGCTCGGCTACCTGCACATCAAGGACACCCTGGGCGTCACCGACCGAGACCGGCCCTTCCCGCGTACCGCCCTGCACCCCGTCACCAGGGTCCGCATCGACACCCCGCTCGACGACACCCTCACCGCCCTGCGCGCCATGGGCAGCCACCTGGCCGCGGTCACCGGCGAGAGGGGCGCCGTCCTCGGCTTCGTCACCATGGAGGACGTGCTCTCGGAGCTGGTCGGCCCGGCCCCGGCCACCACGTGACGGCCCTCGAACCGTTCGCCGCGCATGGCTTCGAGGCGACCTCGACCCGTGCGGTGGCAGCCATGGCGGGTCTGTAGCCCGCGCTGGTGACCGCGCGGCGGGGTGTGCGTGAGGTCTGGTCTGCGACAGCGGCCATAGTGGCTCCGCCCTCGAATACCGGGGCGGGGCCACTGCGCGTCGGAGGGGGAATCCGCTGCGGACATGTCACGCCAATCGGGCACCCCGCTGACGGACATCAGGACCGGACAGTACGAGTGCTTCGACCGCATGGTCCTCGACTTCAAGGCCGGCTCGACGGCCGGGGCGCTCGGCTATCGCGTCAAGTACGTCGACAAGCTGACCTCCGGTCTCTCGGAGATCCCTGTCTCCGGCGGGGCGATCCTGCAGATCGCCACGGGCCCGAACTACGACCCGTCGACCGGCTCGGAGTCGTACCCGGGGCAGCACGCGCAGCCGCTGCCCGGAGTGGACCTCACGGGCTACCAGACGTTCAAGGACACCCGCTACGTCGACGCCCTTGAGGACGACGTGGTGCTAGGGCGTGTTTCGAAAGTCCCGCCTGCCCCGCGGCGTCTGGCACGCACGCTCGCGGCGTTGCCGAAACGCCCGAATAGCTCCGCTATTAGGGCGCTCCGGCGCCTTGCGATCGCACGCACCAGACGCCGCGAGGCGCGCCCTTCGGGCGGACGACGGGACTTTCGAAACACGCCCTAGTAGGACTCCGTTAGGTCTTCCGGTCGGGCCTGTTCGGGAGCATGGTGAGTGTGTGGATGCACACCAAGTGAACCGTGTACGGGCGACGTTGGCGTTATTCGTGGCTGACGTATTCGCGTCGGTGCCGCGGAAGGACCAGCGGGCCAAGGGTGACTGCTATCTGCGGGGTCTGA
>NZ_JBEZLR010000046.1:0-70591 GCF_040652275.1 Streptomyces sp. NPDC048275 | reverse complement strand
CGCGACGCCATGCACGCACTCCCGCCGCACCGGGCGCAGACCCACGTACAACCAGTACGAGGGTCTGCGCCCGGCACGCCGAGAGCACGCACCTGACGCCGCGAGGCCCGCCCTCCGGGCGGACGACGGGAATGTGACGACAGGACCTGGGCGGGATGTCCGCGCGGGTGTCAGAGGTGTGCGGGGACCGCCGCGCGTGCTGCCGTCGGCGAGTGCACCCCCCTTGCGCCGCACGGGCCGGATTCCGCCGCGCGGGCCAGGCTCCGCCGGTCGGGATGGCTGCCCTGCGCGAGTGCGGGCCGCACCTCGACCTCCGCCACCAGCCCGCGCGCCGAGGTCACCCGCCACAGCGAGGCGAGCAGCGAGTCGTTCCCGACGAAGGCGGGCGCGGTGCTCGCCGCTCCCCCGGCGAGCCGGTAGTGCAGGCGCACCGGCTGAACCGGCACTCCCGCGTCGAGTGCGGCCTGGAAGACGGCCCGCCGGAAGTGCCCCTGCTCCCGGCCGCACCAGGTGCTGCCCTCCGGGAAGGCCACCACCGCGGCGCCGCCGCGCAACAGCTCGGCGATCCTGGCGACCGTCCCCGGCAGGGCGCGCAGCCGGTCGCGCTCGATGAACAGGACACCGCCGCGCGCGGCCAGCGGGCCCGCCACCGGCCACTGCCGTATCTCGTACTTCGCCAGCATCCGGGCCGGCCGGACGGCGGCGAGGAGCGGGATGTCTAGCCAGGAGATGTGGTTGGCGACGATCAGCAGCCCGCCCGTGGGTGCGGCGGTACCTCTGACGTGGACCCGGACGCCCGCGGCCCGGACGACGGTCCGCGACCACACCCGGACCGCCCCGGCCGGGATCCGTCCGCCGATCGGGCAGAGCACGACCCCGCCGAGGAGCAGGACGAGGACCGCGGTGAGGCGCAGCACGGCCCGCGGTACGGCGGTCACGGAACCCGCCGCTTCCACACACGCCCTCGGGGTGCAGGGCGCGCTGGGCAGCCAGACGCTCATCAGGCCGGTACGAGCGAGAGGAAGTGCCGCAGATAGCGCGGGTTGACCCGGCGCATCGACAGCAGCACGTACAGGTCGGCGACCCCGAAGTCCGGGTCGTGCGCGGGCTGGGCGCAGACCCAGGCGCCGAGGCGGAGGTAGCCGCGCAGCAGCGGGGGCAGTTCGGTGCGGCCGGAGCGTGCGACCCCGTCCGGGTTCCAGGGCAGCAGCGGCCGTACCCGGTACTCCTCGGGCGCCAGGTGCTTGGCCTGGACCCGGTCCCAGGTGCCCGCGGCGAGCGCGCCGCCGTCGGCGAGCGGGATCGAGCAGCAGCCCGCGAGCCACTCGTGGCCGCCGTCGACCATGTAGCGGGCTATCCCGGCCCAGATGAGGCCGATGACCGCGCCGTCACGGTGGTCGGGGTGGACGCAGGAGCGGCCGACCTCCACGAGTCCCGGGCGGATCGCGTCGAGCGGGCCGAGGTCGAACTCGCTCTGCGAGTACAGCCGCCCGGCGATCGCGGCCCGCTCCGGCGGCAGCAGCCGGTAGGTGCCGACGACCTGGTCGGTCAGCGTGTCCCGGACCAGCAGGTGGTCGCAGTACGCGTCGAAGGCGTCGATGTCGAGGCCCGGCTGCGGGGTGGTCAGCAGGGCGCCCATCTCCCCGGCGAAGACGTCGTGACGCAGCCGCTGCGCGGCCCGGACGTCGGCCTCGGAGCGGGCGAGGGTGACGGTGTAGCGGGTGGGGGCCACGGGCTGCGGGGGGCTGTCGAGGGTGGAAACGCCGGTCATGGCACTCTCCTGGTCACGGGCCTGGTTCGGCTGAGCGTCGGCAGACCGGCTCGATACGGTCTGCGCGCTCCTGTTCTTCCGATACCGATTGGCCTGCGCGTGACGTGCGCCAGGAGAGGGGATGTGGGGATGCTGAATGCCAGGGGTGCCCGTCAGCGCGAGACGGGACCGGGGCTGAGCACCACCCCCGGTCCCGCCCGTCCGCACTGTGCCGGCGAACGCCGTACGGCTAACGCCTGCCCGACTTGCGGCTCGCGCGCAGCCACTCCTTGTTCATGCTGGTGATGGAGAACAGCGGAATGCCCTTCGGGCAGGCGGTGGCGCACTCCCCGGTGAGGGTGCAGCCGCCGAAGCCCTCCTCGTCCATCCGCGCCACCATGTCGAGCACCCGGGTCTCGCGCTCGGGCGCGCCCTGGGGCAGGACGTTGAGGTGGTTGATCTTGGCGGAGGTGAACAGCATCGCCGCCCCGTTCGGGCAGGCCGCCACGCAGGCGCCGCAGCCGATGCATTCGGCGTGCTCGAAGGCGAAGTCGGCGTCCGGTTTCGGCACGGGCGTGGCGTGGGCCTCGGGTGCGGCGCCCGTCGGGGCGGTGATGTAGCCACCGGCCTGGATGATCCGGTCGAAGGCCGACCGGTCCACGACGAGGTCCTTGACCACCGGGAACGCCGAGGCACGCCACGGCTCGATGTCGATGGTGTCGCCGTCCTGGAAGGACCGCATGTGCAGCTGGCAGGTCGTGGTGCGCTCGGGGCCGTGGGCGTCGCCGTTGATGACGAGCGAGCAGGCGCCGCAGATGCCCTCGCGGCAGTCGTGGTCGAAGGCGACGGGGTCCTCGCCCTTGAGGATGAGCTCCTCGTTGAGGGTGTCGAGCATCTCCAGGAAGGACATGTCGGCCGAGATGTTGTCCACCTCGTAGGTGGACATCGCTCCGTCGGCGTCGGCGTTTCGCTGGCGCCAGACGCGCAGGGTGAGCTTCATGCGTAGCTCCGCTGAGTGGGGTGGACGTACTCGAAGACCAGGTCTTCCTTGTGAAGGACGGGCGCGGCGCCGCTGTCGGTGAACTCCCAGGCCGCCCCGTACGAGAACTCCTCGTCGTTGCGCGCCGCTTCGCCGTCCGGAGTCTGGGACTCCTCACGGAAGTGCCCGCCGCAGGACTCGGCCCGATGCAGCGCGTCGAGGCACATGAGCTCGGCGAGCTCGAGGTAGTCGACGACGCGGTTGGCCTTCTCCAGGGACTGGTTGAACTCCTCGCCGGTGCCCGGGACCTTGATCCGCCGCCAGAACTCCTCGCGGATCTGCGGGATGCGCTCGAGCGCCTTGCGCAGCCCGGTCTCCGTGCGGGCCATGCCGCAGAACTCCCACATGAGTTCGCCGACTTCACGGTGGAAGGAGTCGGGCGTGCGGTCGCCGTCGACGGCCAGCAGCAGCCGCAGCCGGTCCTCGGTCTCGGCCAACACCTCCTGGACGGCGGGGTGTTCGTCGGTGACCTGCTCGTGGTGCGGGTTGCGAGCGAGGTAGTCGTTGATGGTGGACGGCAGCACGAAGTAGCCGTCGGCCAGGCCCTGCATCAGGGCCGAGGCGCCCAGCCTGTTCGCGCCGTGGTCGGAGAAGTTGGCCTCGCCGATCGCGAACAGACCGGGGATGGAGGTCTGGAGGTCGTAGTCGACCCACAGTCCGCCCATCGTGTAGTGCACGGCGGGGTAGATCCGCATCGGCACGGTGTACGGGTCCTCGGCGGTGATCCGGGCGTACATGTCGAAGAGGTTGCCGTACTTCTCCTCTACCTTCGCCTTGCCCATCCGCCGGATGGCGTCGGCGAAGTCGAGGTAGACGCCCTGGCCGCCGGGGCCGACGCCGCGGCCCTCGTCGCAGACGTTCTTGGCGGCCCGGGAGGCGATGTCGCGGGGCACGAGGTTGCCGAAGGACGGGTAGATGCGCTCCAGGTAGTAGTCGCGCTCGTCCTCGGGAATCTCGTTCGCCGGGCGGGTGTCGCCCTTGGCCTTCGGGACCCAGATGCGGCCGTCGTTGCGCAGCGACTCACTCATCAGCGTCAGCTTGGACTGGTGGTCACCGGTGCGCGGGATGCAGGTGGGGTGGATCTGGGTGAAGCAGGGGTTGGCGAAGTAGGCACCGCGCCGGTGCGCCCGCCAGATGGCGGTGGCGTTGGAGTTCATGGCGTTCGTCGACAGGTAGAAGACGTTGCCGTAGCCACCGCTGGCCAGGACGACGGCGTCCGCGAAGTACGTGTCGATACGACCGGTGATCAGATCGCGGGCCACGATCCCCCGCGCCCGCCCGTCGACCACGATGAGGTCAAGCATCTCGGTGCGCGGATGCATCTCGATGTTGCCCGCGGCGATCTGCCGGGACAGCGCCTGGTACGCGCCGAGGAGGAGCTGCTGGCCCGTCTGGCCACGGGCGTAGAAGGTCCGGGAGACCTGGACGCCGCCGAAGGAGCGGGTGTCGAGGAGGCCGCCGTACTCGCGGGCGAAGGGGACGCCCTGCGCCACGCACTGATCGATGATCTCCACCGAAATCTGGGCGAGCCGATGGACGTTCGACTCCCGGGCCCTGAAGTCCCCGCCCTTGACGGTGTCGTAGAAGAGGCGGTGGATCGAGTCGCCGTCGTTGCGGTAGTTCTTCGCCGCGTTGATGCCGCCCTGGGCGGCGATCGAGTGGGCGCGGCGGGGCGAGTCCTGGTAACAGAACTGGACGACGTGGTAGCCCTGTTCGGCGAGCGTGGCGCCGGCGGAGCCGCCCGCGAGGCCGGTACCGACGACGATCACCGTGTGCTTGCGACGGTTGGCGGGGTTGACCAGCTTGGCCTCGAAGCGGCGGGTGTCCCAGCGCTCGTTGATCGGGCCCTCGGGGGCCTTGCTGTCGACGACCGGCGCACCGGTCGTGTACTCGGCGTATGCGGTCATGTCAGCTCACCAATCCGGTCATGACACCGACAGGTACGGCGATGAAGCCCGCCGTCAGCGTCAGCGCGAGGGCGTTGGCGACGGTCTTGAGGGCGCGGTCGCGGGTGCGACTGCCGGTGCCGAGGGTTTGTGCCGCACTCCAGAAGCCGTGCCGGATGTGCAGGCCGAGCGCGAGCATCGCGACGATGTAGATGACATTGCCGTACCAGGTGGAGAAGGTGTCGATGACGTTCTGGTACGGGTGTCCGGACTGAAAGCCGCCCGGGTGCGCGGTGCCGGTCGTCAGGTCGAGAATGTGCCAGACGATGAACATGGCGAGGATGATCCCGCCCCAGCGCATGGTGCGCGTCGCGTAACTGGATCGCGGCTTCTTGTGGACGTACTTGCTGGGGCGTGCCCTGATGTCGCGGCGGCTCAGCTGGTAGGCGGCGGTCGCGTGGGCGACCACGGCGACGACGAGCACCACGCGCACGATCCACAGCGCCCACTCGTAGTGCAGGAAGGGCTCACCGAGGGTACGCAGCCAGTGCGCGTAGTGGTTGAAATCGCCGGAGCCGAAGAAGATCTTCAGGTTGCCGAACATGTGGACAACCAGGTACAGCAGCATGATCAGGCCGCTCACGGCCATCACGGTCTTCTTCCCGACGGAGCTGTCCCACACGGAGCGCGTCATGGACGGTCGTCGGTCCGTCCGCGGTGCCAGAGCCATGCCGATGACGCTAGGCCCGGCAAGGCCGATCGGTCCAAGACATGGAATGGCTCGTTTCCATAGTGATGACCTATCGTGGCTCGAGTGCAGTTCCACCAGCTCCAGTACTTCGTGGCGGTCGCCGAGACCCGGCACTTCACCCGGGCCGCCGATCTGGTCCATGTCGCCCAGCCGTCCCTGTCCCAGCAGATCAAGGCGCTGGAGCGGGAGTTGGGAGCGGATCTGTTCCTGCGGGCGCGCGGGAACATCACGCTGACGGACGCGGGCGAGGCGCTGCTACCGCTGGCCCGACGCATCCTGGCCGACGCGGACACGGCCCGGCACGAGGTGCAGGAGCTGGCCCAGCTGCGCAGTGGCCGGGTCCGGCTGGGCGCGACCCCGAGCCTGTGCACCGGCCTGCTGCCGGACGTGCTGCGCACCTTCCACGACCGCTATCCCGGCATCCGGCTGCTGATCGAGGAGGGCGGCTCGCACGATCTCGTACGGGAACTCGCGCGCGGCGCCCTCGACCTCGCCCTGGTGGTGTCCCCGCTTCCCACCCCCTCCCCCGCGCTGACCACGGTGGAGCTGCTGCGCGAGGACCTGGTGGTGGTGTCGTCGCGGGAGGCGCCCACACCGGGGCGGGGCCGTGCGGTGCGCATCGGAGATCTGGAGGGCGAACGCATGGTCATGTTCCGACACGGCTACGACCTGCGCGAGCTGACCGTCGCCGCCTGCCGCGCCGAGGGCTTCGAGCCGGACTTCGCCGTCGAGGGCGGCGAGATGGACGCCGTACTGGGCTTCGTCCGGGCGGGGCTCGGCGTGGCCGTCGTACCGCGCATGGTCGCGACCCGGTCCGGGCGAGGGCTGCGGGTGACCCCGCTGGCCCCGCCCGGCCTGCACCGCACGATCGCGCTGGCCCACCGCAGCGATGTGGCTCCGCCTCGGGCGGCCAGGGAACTGCAACGGATGCTGCTGGAGCGCTGACCTGCGTGCGGTTCCCCTGTGGATGCGGCTGCTGCGTCGACCGGCATGCGGTTCACGCGGGGATGCGGCCGCCGCGTCGACCGGCGTGCGGTTCGCCCGGGGATGCGGCTGTGCCGACAGGCGCCGTCGCCGGCGTCACCAGGTGGGAATGAAACCACCGTCGATGACCAGGTCGCTGCCGGTGATGTTGCGGGCGAGGTCGCCGGCGAGGAAGAGGACCAGGTCGGCGACCTCGCCCGGCTGCGAGAAGCGGCCGGTGACCGCGGCGCCGGCGACCTGCGCGACCACGTCGTCGGGGGTGACCCCGGCGGCGGCCGACACGGTCTCGGCCACTCCGTCGCCGCCGAGCCACAGCTCGGTCTCCACCGGGCCGGGGCTGACGGTGTTGACCCGGATGCCTTGAGGGCCGACCTCCTTCGACAGCGCCTTGGAGAAGGCGACCAGTGCGGCCTTGCTCGCGCTGTAGTCGATCACCAGGGGGTCGGGCAGGGTGGCGTTGACCGAGGCGATCGTGACTATGGAGGCTCGGCCTTGCGCCAGCATCAGCGGCAGGGCGGCCCTGGTCACCCGTACGGCCGTCAGCAGGTTCAGATCGACGGTGCGCTGCCAGTCCTCGTCGGTCACCGACAGGAAGCCGCCGGTACGGGCGGGGGCCGAGCCGACGTTGTTGACCAGGACGTCGATCCGTCCGTCGGCCGCCGCCACGAGGCGTTCAGCGGCACCGGCTTCGGCGAGGTCCACCGGCACCCAGGTCACGGTGCCCTGCTCGACCAGCGCGTCCAGGCCGGGCGACGTGCTACGGGACCCGGCGATCACCGTCGCCCCGGCCCCGGCGAGCGTCTGCGTCACGGCCAGCCCGATGCCCTTGCTGGCACCGGTCACCACGGCGTTTCTGCCCTGAAGGTCCGCGCTCATCCTGCTCAGCTCCTTGTCCGGATCGGGCGTCGCAGCCCTTGGTGCCCCCGGACAGGGCCGCGGCGTGGCCTCCCCGTTCCAGGAGACCACGCCGCGCGCGAAGACTCAGCCCGTCGCGTCCACCAGCGCCAGCTCGTGCAGCCGCTCCGGCGGGCCCGGGCGGGCGTAGTACCAGCCCTGGGCCGTGTCGCAGCCCAGTATCCGCAGCTGCTCGGCCTGGGCTCCCGTTTCGACGCCCTCGACCGTGACCGCGAGGTCGAGGCTGTGGGCGAGCGTGACGATCCCCTCGACGATCTTGAGGTCGACGGGGTCCGCCGGGAACTGCTGCATGCCCTGGGTGAAGGAGCGGTCCAGCTTGAGGATGCTCACGGGTAGGCGGCGCAGATTGGCGAGGTTGGAGTAGCCGGTGCCGAAGTCGTCGAGGGCGATGTCCACGCCCATCTCGGCCAGCCGGCGCAGCGGCTTGAGGAGGTCGTCGTCGGCCCCGATCAGCGCGGACTCGGTGACCTCCAGACACAGCGCGTCGGGGTCGAGTCCTTCGCGCTCCAGAATGTCGACCGTGTCCTGGACCAGCCCCGGATGGGTGAGCTGGCACGGGGAAAGGTTGACGTTGATCCGCAGGGAGCCCGCCGCCTCGTGTCGCTCCTGCCACTCGCGGGCCTGGCGGACCGACTGCTCCAGGACCCAGCGGCCGAGCGGGACGATCAGTCCGGTGTGCTCGGCGAGCGGAATGAACTGGTCGGGGCCGAGCACGCCGTGTTGCGGGTGCAGCCAGCGCACCAGCGCCTCCGCGCCGCGCACACTGCCGTCGCCGAGGTGCACGAGCGGCTGGTACTCGATGAAGAACTCGCCCCGGTCGAGGGCCGCGGGAAGCGCGGTGGTCAGTCCGTGCCGGGTGATGGCGCGGGCGTCGGCCTCGGGGTCGGCGAGCTCGAAGCGGTTGCCGCCCGCGGACTTGGCCCGGTACATCGTGATGTCGGCGCTGCGCAGCACCTCCGCGGGGCCACGCTCGCCCGCCGGTCCCTCGACGATGCCGATGCTGCCGCGCACGGTCAGCTCACGGCCGTCGATGCTGATCGGGGTGACCAGGGCGTTCATGATGCGCCCGGCGAGTTCGTCGACCTCGCGCTCGGTGTCGGGGCCGGTGGTGAGGGCCACGAACTCGTCGCCGCCGAGCCGGGCGACCATCTCGCCGGGGGCGGTCGCACAGGACTGCAGCCGGTCGGCGACCTCGACGAGCAGCCGGTCGCCGGCCGCGTGCCCGAGGCTGTCGTTGATGGTCTTGAAGCCGTCGAGGTCGAGGTAGCACAGCCCGAAGCGCTGCGCCCCACCCACGGCCAGCGCCTTTTCCAGGCGTTCGAAGAACAGGGTCCGGTTGGGCAGTCCGGTGAGCGCGTCGTGCGTGGCCTCGTAACGCAGCCGCAGATTGAGCAGCCGCCGCTCGGTGGTGTCCTCCATGAGCGCGAGCTGGTACTGCGGCTCGCCGTCCGCGTCACGCAGCAAGGACACCGTCAGGTTGGTCCACAGGGAGGTACCGTCGGGCCGGTAGAAGGCTTTCTCGACGTGGTAGTGCTCGCGCTCGCCGCGCACCAACTCCTCGTACAAGCGCCAGACTTGAGGGCCGTCCTCGGGGTGCGTCCACTCCGGGACCCTGCGGCCGCGCACCCCTTGCTCGGAGCCGCCGAACATCCGCAGTAAGGCTCCGTTCACCTGCAGTATGTTGCCTTCGAGGTCGGCGATGCCGATACCTATGGCCGCACCCTCGAACACCGCTCGGAAGCGGGCCTCGCTCGCGTGCAACGCCTCGGCCACCGTGCTGCGCGCGTTCAACGCCGCCTGGGCGATGGCCTCCTGCTCGGCGAGCGTCCGCTCCCGCAGCGCCCGCGCGAAACCGGCGGCCATGGCGTGCTGCAAGCGCGCCGAGCGGGTCCGCAAAGCCTCCTGGGTCTCCTGAGTCTCCTGAGGAACGTCCTCGCCGCAGTAGAGCACCAGATAGGCATCGACGCAGTCGAGGGTGCGACTGAGCGCCTCCGGGTCGGTGCAGTGCGCGGCGACGAGCGCGGCCCCGACCGCCTGGCCCTCGGCCGCGTCGAAGGCCCTGGCCCGCAGCGCGTCGCACAACCGCCGGGCCAGCGGCAGTAGTTGCTCCTCGAGCTCGGGCCGGGTCAGCGACGTCGAGGTGACCGGGAAGACCGCCCGGCTCCAGATCGTCGCGAACCTGCGCAGTCTGTCCTCCGGCCCGGCCGCTTCGGCGGTCACGCCGCGCGCCCCACGCCGCCGAACCCGGAGAAGGAATACGGATCCTCGTCCTCGGGTGCCGTGTCAGGCCGCCAGATCGGCATCGGCACCAGTCCGGGTTCCACCATGTCGTACCCCTCGAAGAACCGCGCGATCTCGTCACGCGAGCGCATGATCAGCGGGTTGCGGATGTCCTTGTACACGTCGACCGTGCCCTCGACCCGCTCCGCGGGGAGCGGAATTCCCTCGTACGAGGCATGCGTGACGACGAGCAGGCTGCCCGGCGCGAGCGCGTCGCGCAGCTCCGCCACCGCACCGTACGGGTCGTCCGTGTCCTCCACGAAGTGCAGTATGGCAACGAGGAGGAGGGCGACCGGCCGGTTCAGGTCGATCAGTCGCTGAACCTGGAGGCTCGCCAGGATCTCCCGGGGCTTGAGCAGATCGGCGGCGACGACGTCCGCGTCGTCGTTGTCCTGCAGGACGGCCTGGCTGTGCGCGACGGCCACCGGGTCGTGGTCGACGTACACGACGTGCGCGCCCGGCCTGGCCGCCTGGGCGATCTCATGGACGTTGCCGAAGGTCGGGATGCCGGAGCCGATGTCGAGGAACTGCGTGATGCCCTCGTCGGCCGCGAAGCGCACGGCACGGCGCATGAACGCCCTGTTCGCCTGCATGATCTTGGGCAGTCCCGGCATGAACTCCATCGCCTTGCGAGCAGCCTCCCGGTCGACCTCGAAGTTGTGCGAACCGCCCAGGTAGTAGTCATAGATACGGGACACGCTCGGCACTGAGATGTCAATGCTCCGAGGGGCCCAGGCGGGACGCTCCATCTATCTCTCCAAGGCGTGATCGACGGCGTGGGACGGTGCAGGACGGGTACGGGCGATCCGGTGTTCGAGCTGAGGCTACTGATCGCCCGCCAAAGGAGCGAGCAAAAACGGAAATTGACCGTCCGTTCACTGTCACTGCCTCGGGCATGTGTCGAATGGGCACCCTCTGCGGGTCCTTCGAACACGCCGTCCGCCGTCACCGCGAAATCGATCCGAAGCACTCCAAAAAGCGCACGGGAGTCACAAAGCGTCGCGACGGTATCGGAAGCGCGCGCTTCCATGGCGTCACACATCTTTTGCACCCGCGCACACCGAGTGGTCCCCCGCACACCCGGTGGCCCCCGCACGCCGAGCGGTCCGTCCACGCCGAGCGGTCCGCCCCCTCCGTGCGGTGCGGAGGGGGCGGACCTGGGTCACGCGCGCTGCTTGGTTCGTCCGGCACACTTGCCTGCTCTGGTCCACTCCCTTCCGCGTTCCGTCTGTCCGGGCGATGGATGCGATCAACCCTGGGGAGGTGATCCACTACTCCGGCGCGCCGACCGCCTTTCCGTCGGGCGCGACGGCGTACCACGTGCCGCCCACGCCCTGACCGTTGGTGTCACCGGGAGCCTTGTCACCGGCGAAGGTGTAGATGGGCGAGCAGTTGACGGTCATCTGCTTGGCGCCGTCCGACCTCGTGAAGCTCATGAGGCCCTTCTTCTGGACGCCCTTGGTGTCGTTGGCGGCCACGGGGGCGATGACGGGCCACTTCTCGAGGCAGGCGCCGACGCAGTTGGACACCGGCTTCGGCCAGGCCTCGTCCTTCATGAAGCGGTAGACCGTCATGCCGTTCTTGTCGACGACGATCTCACCGAGCTTCGGGTCGTCACGGGTCGACAGGCCCGGCAGGTCCGCCAGGGTCGCCTTCTTGCCATCGGGAGCGGAGGCATACCAAGTGCCGCCCACGCCCTGGCCGTTGGTGTCACCGGCCTTCGTGTCCTTGGCGTACCGGTACATCGGCCAGCCTCCGATGGTCAGCTGCTTGGTGCCGTCCGCGCGGATGACCTCGCCGAGCAGGGCCTTGTCCACACCGGTGGCGGTGGTGACACCGTCGGCGGGAACCGGCGGCCAGGCCGTCGCGCAGTCGCCGTCACAGTTCGACTTGGGCGGCTCCGGCGTGTCCTTCTCGAAGCGGTACAGGGTGAATCCGGCACTGTCGGTGAGAACCTTGCCAAGCGCCGCACTCTCCGCGACGGCGAGCTGCCCCGCGGTCTCCGCCTCGGTGGCGGCGCCCTGCTGAGCCGCGCCGGCGTCGTTCGGCGAGGTGGTGCTGCTACTGGTGCCCTGGCCATAACCGTTGGCAGCCGCCGCGGCGCCCACGTTCTGGCTGCCGGTCGACTGGGTGGTGCCCTTTTCCTGACCGCACGCCGTCGTGAGCACGAGCACGGCCGCAGCTGACGCTACGAGTGAGGCGCTCCGCCAGGAGTTCTTCATTGGGTAACTCCCACTATTCGCTATAGATGTTGCAGCGCCCTACTGCGCCGCGTCGCATGACCCTAGGTACGGGCGGGGGTGGCCGATCTGTTCAACCGACGCACAAAAATCTTTCCGAACCCTGTGACACGACCGTCAAACCACCCGGCCCCGCACTCCCTCGTTCGGGGCAATACCACGCCACTCCGGCGTGCCTGGGCGCGCTACGGCCCATGATCTTCGTCGTGCATGGACCACAGCGGACCCAATCCGCCCTCGTCATACGGGTACTGGCGCTGCTGACGCTGGCCTGGCTCCTCGGCGGAGCGCCGACCTCGACGGCTGTCGCCGACTCCTGCGCGTACGCCTCGGTCGGCCCGGAGGGCACGGACGCGGTGGCGGTCGCCGGTGACGGCTTCTGCACCACCCCGACGCCGCCACCGCCCACGCCTTCGCCCACCCCGACGCCACCGCCCCCGAGCCCGTCCGCCACTCCGAAGCCGCCACCACCGCCCCCGGCGCCCCCGCCCAGGCCCCGTCCGAAACCGCCGCCTCCCGCTCCCCAGCCGCCACCGCCTCCTCCTCCCGCCTCACCGACGCCACGGCCCCCCGCTGCGGCGCCGCGGCCGGCGCCCACTCCGACGCCTACGCCTACGCCTACGCCTACGCCGAAACCCTCTCCCACACACAAGGCGCGCCCCAAGCCGTCGCCGACCCCGGTGAGTTATCCCGCGTACCGCCCCACGGCACGCAAGCACTCTCCCCGCAGCGGGCCGCCCCTGGTCTCGCTCACCCTGCTCGTCACCGTGCCCGCGCTGCTCGCCGTCGCGGCACTGCGTCCGCGCTGACCCCTGGAGGCATCCTTGTCGGAATGGCTTGTTCTCGTTCTCGCGATGGCCGCCGCGATGCTCGTCGTCCTCGTCGTGACCCTCGTACGCCATCGCACGGCTCCCGATGACGAGGATCCGTCCGAGACCCCGGACGTGATCGAGTACATGACCATGATGATCGGCGTGGTGTACGCCATCGTCCTGGGCCTGGCCATCGCGGGTGTGTGGGAGGCGCGCGGTGTGGCCCAGGACCATGTGCAGACGGAGGCCCAGGCCCTGCACGAGATCTCGGAGCGGGTCCGCGTCTACCCGCCGGACGTGCGGGATCGCATCCGCGGTGACGTCAACACGTATGTCGGCCACGTCGTCAGCACCGAGTGGAAGGTCATGGCGGACCACGGCAAGGTGACCGCCGAGGGCGGCCGGCTCTTCGACCGGATCCGCCAGGACGTCACCGACTACGAGCCGAGGACGGACTTCGAGGCCCAGGCCTACCAGCCGCTCGTCGACCAGGTGACCATGGCCGACGCGGCGCGAGCCTCCCGCGCCGGCTCCACCGGGGCGACCATGCCGGGCGTGGTGTGGTTCGGGTTGATCACCGGCGCGGTGGTCACGATCGGGATGGTCTTCGCGCTGCAGATCCGGCGCACCAGGCGGGAGCTGATCCTCGCCGGGCTCTTCTCGGCCCTGATCGCCTTTCTGCTCTTCCTGATCTGGGACTTCGACGCGCCCTACAGCCGGGGGATCACGGCCTCCGCCGAACCGTTCAAGGAGCTGTTCCCGCACCTTCCGGGGTGACGGACTGTCCGTAACGGTTCCTCAGCGGGACCCCTCATCCGGGGGACGGACGCCACGCCGCGTCCGTCCCCCGACTGCACGTACGCCGTCCCCCGTGCGGCCCATACGGTTGCCCCGTTCGCGCCACTGCGATCGCGCCCCCGCCCCGCCTTTCCTAGCGTTCCGGTCATCGAGGCGCATTTCAGGCGCAGGCGGAAAAGATCCGCAGCAAGGCTCCTCGGGGACCGAAAGGCTCACCATGCGCGCGATACGCGTCGCTTCGGCCGCACTGCTGGGCGTGACCGCCCTGATCTTCTCCGTATCCGCCGCCGCCGCCAAGAACGACGACAGCGGCAGCGGGGACAGCAACATCACCTCGTTCGGCTTCGACGTGCAGCCGTCGACCGTCGTGGCGGGCGGCCAGGTCCGTCTGAACGTGAAGGACTGCGACTCCACCGCCAGGGTCTCCTCGGAAGTCTTCGACGCGGTCACCATCCCGAGGGGGCAGTCGTCCGCAGCGGCCACGGTCGACCGGGACGCCCAGCCCGGTGCCGTGTACGAGGTGACGTTCCAGTGCGGCGACGAGAGCGAGCACACCGATCTCACCCTCACCACCGGCCGCCAGGACAGCGACCCGACCCAGGTGCCCCTGCCTGTGCCCGCGCAACAGGGCGTCAGGGCCGGAGCCGGAGCCGGAGCCGGAGCCGGGGGCAGCGTCGGCGATTTCGACCTGAAGGAGATCGGTCTGGGGGCCGCACTCATCGGCGCTTCCGTGGGTGCCGCGTGGTACCTGTCGCGCCGCCGCACCGCCGACGACGACTCCGGACGGCGCGACGCACCGACCATCGCCCATCGCCCCGGACCCTCCCGGCAGGGTCCGGGGCGAAGTGCTGTCAGGTGCGCGCCCGACGGGCACGCCCGGTCAGGTCCGCCGCTCGGACCTGCGGCGCACCCAGAACGCCCCGCCACCGAGGAGAGCCGCGCCCACGAGCCCGCCGCCGATCGCCATGTCGGTGGGCGTCGCCCGCGGGGAACTGCTGCCGCCGAGACCGCCACGGACGCCGCCGATGACGGTGAAGGCGCGGGAGCGGGTGAACGCCCGGTCTCCGCCGCAGCGGACCGCGATGTCGTACGTCCCCGCCCGCGCGTTGCGGTCGATGGTGACCGTCGCGGTGGACGTGTTGCCGCTGACCCGGCGCAGCGAGGTGGTGCGGAAGACCGGTGACGAGACCGCGCTGCCTTGGTATTGGCACGCGTCCCCGTCCACGGTGACGGTCAGCTGCCCGCCTTGCGCGATGACGCTGGGCATGGCGACGATATTGCTCGGTTCGTTCCAGGCCGTGGCCGCGGGCGCGGCGAGCCCCACCGCGGCGACCGCGGCGGCAGAGACCGCCAGGGCACGAGTTGTACGCATGTGATCCTCCGCGGAAGACGCCCCGGGAACCGTCCCCGGTTGATCGGCGAGAAAGCGCCTCCCAGACAGACCCTCAGATGCCGTGCACAGGGCCGCATTTCGAGAATGGTCCGTCCTGGTGAGAGGACACGCCGAGAGAATTCCATACAATCGGATATTGTCGCAGGTCACGGACCGTCAGAAAATTCCTGTGCTCGTCAACTCGGATGGCGCACCACGGTTGCGCGGGGCCACCCGTTCGCCCGTGCCCCGTCGCCGTCCGGGCGGGCGGCACTTAGCGTTCTCGTATGCGCGACGGACGCGGCGACGGCCGCGTCGAGAGGGGATGGCGAATGTCTTCGTCCGAACTGGCCGAAGAGGAGGAGCGGCAGCGGAAGCGTGCCCCGTGGGGTGTCATAGCGCTTGTTCTCCTGACCGGCCTCGCACTCATTCGGAATGGTTCCGGTGAGTTCGATGTCGGCCCTCCGCAGCCCGCGTCTGCGGCGGCAGCGGACAGCCGGACCCCAGGCACCACCTTCTCGAGCGCGCTGCCGCACTCCGTCGTCGACCGGGTCCGGATCCCGGCGATCCAGGTCGACGCGCCGGTCGTGCCGGTGGGTTTGGACTCGGCCGGGTGGGTCGACGCGCCGCCGCCCGACGACCCGAATCTCGCGGGCTGGTTCACCGGCGCGGTCTCGCCCGGCGAAAAGGGCACAGCCGTGGTCGTGGGCCATGTGGACAACCTGCGCGGTCCCGCCGTCTTCTACGGCCTCGGCGCCCTCAAAAAGGGAAACCGGGTCGAGGTGCAGCGAAAGGACGGGAAGATCGCGGCATTCGAGATCTACGGCATCGAGGTCTTCGAGAAGAACAGCTTCCCCGGTGATCGCGTATACGGCAGCAAGGGCACCCCGGAATTGCGGGTCATCACCTGCGGGGGTGGTTTCTCCAAACAGAACGGTTACGACGGAAACGTCGTGGTGTTCGCCCGCCTGGTCGAGGTTCACTGAGTGTTCCTCGGCAGGGCGGGCGAAAGCCCGTCACCCTTTCGGGAGGCTTCAGGCGTAGCGCCGTCGCGGCACAGTGATGTGATAGCCGGAATCGAGCAGTTGGGGCAGATAGTCGCGCAACGCCCGTACGCTCTCCGAGCGTTCGCCGCCCGCGTCGTGCGAGAGCACCACGACGCCCGGTCCGGCGCCGTTCTCCACCCGGTCGATGATGGTGCGCGTGCCCGGGCTGGTCCAGTCGAGAGTGTCGAGCGTCCAGGCCAGCGGTTCCATGCCCAGGTCGGCGCCGATCTGGAAGGTCGCGCGGTTCCACGCGCCGTAGGGCGCGCGGAACCAGACGGGCCGTTCGCCGTAGGCGTCCTTGATGACGTCGCTGGTGCGCTCCATCTCGGAGCGGATCTCGGAGCGCGAGAGCTGGATCAGCAGCGGATGGCTCCAGGTGTGGTTGCCGACGATGTGCCCCTCGTCGGCCATCTCGCTCAGCAGGTCCTTGTTGTCGACGGCCATCCCCCCGCACACGAAGAACATCGCGCGCACATCGTGCTCGCGCAGGGTGCGCAGGATGTCCGGGGTGTAGCGCGGGTCGGGGCCGTCGTCGAAGGTCAGCACCATGCTGCGGCCACGCCCGGACATGCTCAGAATCGGCTCGTGGCGGACCACGGGCCGCGCAAGTGCGCTGCGCGGCGGGCCGTATCCCGTCACCGGCTGGAGGCGGTAGGCAGAGGGCTTGAGGGCCCGGCGAGCCTGCGGGCCCGCGACCGCAGGGGCGTTTCGCGCCGGGCTCTCGGCCGGCTCGGCGGTGAGGACGCGTGCCGTGCCCGCCACCCCGGCCGCCCCCAGGACGGTCGCGCCGGCGATCAACGCCCGGCGCCGCGTGAGCAGCTGATCGTTTTTCATGATTCATCAGTCACCCATGTGCGGGGTGGCGCGACTGAGCAACACCGGCGCGACCTCAGCAAAGCACCCGATGGGACCAGCTCAGCGACGGCGCACCAGCGGGAACGGCAGTGTCTCGCGGATCGTCAGCCCCGTCAGGAACATGACGAGCCGGTCGACCCCGATTCCGAGACCCCCGGTGGGCGGCATCGCGTACTCCAGCGCGTCGAGGAAGTCCTCGTCGAGTTCCATCGCCTCGGGGTCGCCCCCGGCGGCCAGCAGTGACTGCGCGGTGAGCCGTCGCCGCTGCTCCACCGGGTCGGTCAACTCGGAGTAGGCGGTGCCCAGTTCGGTGCCGAAGGCGACGAGGTCCCAGCGTTCGGCGAGGCGCGGGTCGGTGCGGTGCTGTCGGGTGAGCGGGGAGACGTCGGTCGGGAAGTCCTTGTAGAACGTCGGCAGCCGGGTCCTCTCCTCGACCAGCCGTTCGTACATCTCCAGGACGACATCACCGCGTCCGTCGTCCGCTGTGTACGGGACGCCCGCGCGGTCACACAGCCGCAACAGGTTTTCCAGGGATGTGTCGGCGTCGACCTCCTCCCCCAGTGCCTCGGACACCGCGCCGTACACCGTCGTGACCGGCCACGGCCCGGAGATGTCGTACTCGGTGCCGTCCTTGTGTGCGATCGGCGCGCCGAAGGCGGCGGTCGCGGCTTCCTGGATCAGTTCGCGAGCGAGGTCGAGCATCACGTCGTAGTCGGCGAACGCCTGGTAGGCCTCCAGCATCGTGAACTCGGGGTTGTGCTTGTAGGAGACGCCTTCGTTGCGGAAGGTGCGTCCCATCTCGAAGACCTTCTCCAGACCGCCGACGCACAGTCGCTTGAGGTAGAGCTCGGGTGCGATGCGCAGATAGAGGTTCAGGTCGTAGGCGTTGATGTGGGTGGTGAAGGGGCGCGCGTTGGCGCCGCCGTGGATCTGCTGGAGAATCGGGGTCTCGACCTCGAGGTAACCGCGGTTGAGCAGGCCCTGGCGCAGCGCCTGGACCTCGGTGGAGCGGTCCCGTACGACCTGGCGGGCGTCGGGGCTGGTCACCAGGTCGAGGTAGCGGCGGCGCACCTTCGCCTCGGGGCCGGCCAGGCCTCGGCGTTTGTCGGGATGGGGGTCCCCCCTGTTCGAGCGAAGCCGAGAACGTGGCGGAGGGCGCAGGCACTTGCCGGTGAGCTGCCAGTCGGTGACGAAGACGGTGAGCTCGCCCTTGTCGCTGACGCCGGCGAGGCCGTCGGCGACGATGTGGTCGCCGATGTCGATGTCCTTGCGGAACCGGTCCAGCGCGGGGCCGGAATCCTTGCGGGTGAGGGCGATCTGGAGGTCGCCGGACCAGTCGCGCAGCACGGCGAAGACGAGGCCGCCGAAGTCGCGTACGAGGATGACGCGTCCGGCGATGGTCACCCGCTGTCCGCCGCCGCGGACCTCGGCGAGGGTATGGGTGCGCGGTGGGATGCCCACCGGGTAGGGGTCGATGCCGGCAGCGCGGAGCCGGTCGAGTTTGTGGTGCCGGACGCGGATCTGTTCGGGCAGGCCCGCGATGGGATCGTCGGCCTCGGCCCCTCCGTCGAGGCCGAGGGCCGACAGCGGGGGCAGGCTTTCGATGGTCGCCGGTGCGGGTCCGGCCCTCGGGTGGCCCTTGCTCCAGAGCTTGCGCAGCGAGGGCACGGAGACGAAGCCCTCGGCGATGCCCGACGCCAGGCCGATGCGGGCGAGGGCGCCGGTCTCGCCGTAGCAGATGAAGCGCGGGTACCACGCGGGGTGGTACTTGGCGTTGGACCGGTACAGGGCCTCCAGCTGCCACCACCGGGAGAAGAACAGCAGCAGCCTGCGCCAGAGCCGGAGCACCGGCCCGGCACCGATGCGGGCGCCCTCCTCGAAGACCGAGCGGAACACCGCGAAGTTGAGGGAGATACGACGGACGCCGAACTTCCCGGCCGCCGCGCACACCTCGGCGACCATGAACTCCGTGACGCCGTTGGGAGCGCCGCGGTCACGGCGCATCAGATCGAGGGAGATGCCGTCCCTGCCCCAGGGCACGAAGGAGAGCAGCGCCAGCAGTCTGCCGTCGGCGTCCCGGGCCTCGACGAGGAGACAGTCGCCGTCCAGGGGGTCGCCGAGCCGGTCCAGGGCCATCGAGAAGCCGCGTTCGGTCTCGGTGTCGCGCCAGGCGTCGGCCCTGTCGACGATCTCCTTCATCTCCTCGTCGGTGAGGGTGGCGTGGCGGCGTACCCGGCAGGTGGCGCCGGTGCGCCGCACGCGGTGTACGGCCTGCCGGGTGACGCGCATGTCGCGACCGTCCAGGTCGAAGTCGGCGACGTGCAGGATCGCCTCGTCGCCGAGTTGGAGCGCGCCGAGCCCGGCGCGCGCGAAGGCCTTGGCGCCGTCCTCGGAGGCGCCCATGGCGGCGGGCGCCCAGGCATGCCGGCGGGCCACGTCGAGCCAGGCGTCGATGGCGTGCGGCCAGGCCTCGCGGTCGCCGACCGGGTCGCCGCCAGCGAGGCAGACTCCGGCTTCGACGCGGTAGGTGACGGCCGCCTTGCCGCTGGGCGAGAAGACGGCGGCCTTGTCGCGGCGGGTGGCGAAGTAGCCGAGGGAGTCGTCGGCGCCGTACCTGTGCAGCAGGGCGCGGATGCGGGCCTCCTCGTCGCCGTGCAGGCCCGCTTCCAGGCGCTGGGAGCGAAAGAGCGTGGCGGCGGCGTTGAGCAGGGCGAGGGCGCCGAAGAGACCGAGGACGAAGAAGAGCCCCCGGGGCGGACTCCCGTCGAACGAACGTCCGGAGACAAGTCCGCCGCAGACCCGGTTGGCCGCCCACAGCAGCCGCTGGCCGCGCGGCAGTGTGCCCGGGAACAGCTCGACCAGCCCCCAGCCGACCAGGATCGCCACGCCGAGCCCGGCCAGCAGCACGGCCAGGGCCCGCCACACGGCGCCCTGCCGGGAGTCGGCGTAGAACTCGCGGCGGGCCACGATCAGGAGCACCAGGGCGAGCCCGCAGACGACGAAGGACGGCAGCGACTGGGCGTACAGACCCATCGCGAGGCCGATGACGTCGAACAGGACGAGCAGGCCGAGGTAGGCGACCACCAGCCACCAGGCGACCTTCTTGCGGGCCGCGGTCGCGGCGGCGAGGAGGAAGAGGAAGACGGCGTACGCGAGGTTGGCGCTGACCGGGACGGTCAGCAGGTCGAGGAAGTCGACGACGGGGCGCAGCAGGCGGCGCAGGGGTGCGAAGAACGCCAGCAGGGCGCAGAGCAGGGCGAGGACGCCGAAGAAGGCCGCGAAGCCTTGGGGCACCTTGCTGAGGAGGCCGCCTCGGGACGGCCGTATCGGGCCCTTCGTGTCCTTCGGTGCGCGGGCCTCCACGGGGGCACTCATGGCTTCGACTGTAGGAAGAGCCGGGCGGACCCGCCCGTCGAGCGGTCACGGGGGCAGCGGGGGCTGTATCCGGTTCGGACCCGCCCGGCTCCCGGACCTGCGAATTCCGATAGCCTCGGCCCTGTGACGGAACAGCAACCCGCGCAGCGGTTCGAACGTGGCACGGACGGTCCCAAGGTCATCGTCGCCGGCGTCGACGGCTCCGACTCGTCGCTGCGGGCCGCGGCCTACGCCGCCGGGCTTGCCAGGCGGCAGCGCGCGCTGCTCGCCCTCGTCTACGTCCAGCCCGTCATGGCCGCGGGGGCGGCGCTCGGGGTACCGGTCGCCGAGACGACCGACCGGATCGCCGAGGACCTCGTCGCGCAGGTCCGGGAGTACGCCGAGCGGTCCAAGGACATGTTTTCGATGCGCTGGGAGTTCCACACCTTCCGTGGCGACCCCTACAACGGCCTGGTGACGGCGGCGGACGAGCTCAAGGCGGACGCCGTGGTGGTCGGTGCCTCCGAACAGGCGGGGCACAGGATCATCGGGTCGGTGGCGGTCCGGCTGGTGAAGGCGGGGCGCTGGCCGGTCACGGTCGTCCCGTAGTACGTGGTGCGTCGTACGGAGTACGGGCCGGTGGGGTCACTGCCCCATCATCAGCCCCTCCTGAGCCGCGCCGCGGCTGAGCACGACGTCCCGGATCCGGTCACGTACGCCGCCGACGTCGGCCCCCAGCGCCAGGGCGGTGTTGAGGTTGACCACGCGCCCGGCGTCGATGTCGAAGAACTGCGGCACGAACTCCGCCTTCGTGACCTCCCAGCGGGCGCCCTTGCCGGTCGGAGGGGCGAAGGTGAACCGGGCGAGGGTGCTCTCGTTGCCCCGCGAGTCCCGGACGCCTTGGTAGTTGAACATCTCGCCCGCGATCTGGTCACCCATCCCGTAGACGACCCAGGTGCCGTTGACCTTCTCGTACGCCTGTGGAACACGGGCGTGCGTGCCGAGGATCAGATCGATGTCGGGCCGCCCGTCCGTGCGGGAGGCGGTGAGTTCCCTGCTCAGGGTCACCTGCTGCATATCGGGCTCGTCCTGCCATTCGGTGCCCCAGTGCAGGGATACGACGACCACATCGGCGCCCGCCTTCCGGGCGGCCCGGGCATCCGCGAGGATCCGGTCGCGGTCGATGAGATTGACGGCCCAGGGCGCGCCCACGGGCATCGGCAAGCCGTTCGTCCCGTACGTGTAAGCGAGCTGGGCAACGGTGGCGGCGCCCGCGCGCAGGAGGGTGACCGCGCCCGCCTCGCCCGCGGTGCGTGCCGTTCCCGCGTGCCTTACGCCCGCGCGGTCGAGTGCGTCCAGGGTGCGCTGGATACCCGCGGCGCCGTCGTCCAGGGCGTGGTTCGAGGCGGTGGAGCAGGCGTCGTAGCCGGTCGCGGCGAGCCCATCGGCCACCTGCGGCGGGGACTTGAAGGTCGGGGCCGGGAAGCCGGATTGGGCGGCGTCGGCACCGCCGACGGCGCCGTACACGGTCTCCATGTGACAGATCGCCAGATCGGCGCCGCCGACCAGAGGCTTCGCGGCTTCGAACATCGGCCGGAAGTCGTACCCGACGCCGCCCGCGTCGGCGTTCGCCCGCGCGACGACCGAGGCGTGCGGCAGTACGTCACCGGAGGCGACGAGGGTGAAGCCGCGCGCGGCGGCGGGGGACGGTGCCGGTGGCGGTCCGCTATTGCCAGGCGGCGCCGACTGCGGCGCCGACTGCTTCTGAGCGGCCTGGCAGCCCGCGGCGGCTACGAGCACGGCCGTGAGAGCCAGAGTGACCTGTCGTCTACGTGTGATCATGCCGAACCCCGATACGGTCATATTTAAGTACGAAGTCATATGAATCCACGTACTTGGGAGCGCCGGAGTCAAGGAGCAACGCACGTCTCTCGCCCGTCCGGCGCTCGCGGACAAGCCCGTTGGGGCGATACGAGGGCCTTGGGTGAAGCCCGCTGAACCGTTCGCCGCGCCGTTCACCGACGGCATCGACCGCCCACCGCAGACCCGTGTCCCGGCCCTGTCCGAGCGGAGCGGCACCCGCTGGCATACAGGCCATGACGGCCGGAACCACCACCAAGACGACCGCCGAGCATGAGCTGGCCGCGCTGCAGCGCGAGCACGGCCGGCCCCTCTTCGCCCTGCTCCTACGGCTCTGCGACGGCGACCGGCAGCGCGCCGAGGACCTGGTGCAGGAGACGTTCGTACGCGCCTGGCAGCATCCCGAGGCGCTGCGCGCCGACGACTTCGACTCCGTGCGTCCCTGGCTGCTCACCGTCGGAAGGCGGCTCGCGATCGACGCTCGGCGGGCCCGCCAGGCGCGTCCGCCGGAGGTCGGGGACGCGGTGCTGGAGAGTGCGCGGGTCTGTGCGGATCACGCCGAAAGGTCGGCGGCGACGCTCGATGTGCGGGAGGCTGTGAAGACACTCACTCCCGAGCACCGTGAAGTCCTGGTGCAGGTGTACTTCCAGGGGGCGAGTGTGGCGGAGGCTGCCGCGGCGCTCGGAATTCCGCCCGGTACCGTGAAGTCGCGCGCGTACTACGCGTTGCGCGCCCTGCGCCGGGTTCTTCCGGGTTACGCGGCCGACCTGCGGTGAAACCCAAGGCCGGGTCAAGCCTCCGTAAAGCGCCTTGCTGAGGACCATGGTTGAGCAATCAGCTGTCCTCATCCGTTTTCCGGGTTGGGGCCCGGGTCGGGCGACGCGCACGCAAACCGGAGGAAGGCGGAAGGGATGCTGCACAGAGGTCAAGAGAGCACGGACGGCGCCGGCGGTGGGGAACTCACGGTCCCCATGGCGTGGTTGTACGCCGAGTACATCGCCGACGAGTTGCTGCGGACCGGCGACCTGATGCCGCCCACGTCCTTCGAGTTCCGCGCCGGGCGCGACGCCCTGGCGCTGACCATCTTTCTCTCCGACACGGAAGGCGAGCTCTCGGGCATCCGGGTCGTCACCCAGTTGGAGACCTGGCTTTCGTTGACGGCGTACGACCAACCGTGGCAGGACTGGGTGCGCGAGCACATGGCCCGCCTCGCGGCCGAGGCGGTCGAGTCCGGCGGCCCCGCCCCGGACCTGGAACTGGCGACGGCGGCCTGGCGCTGGCTGGAGGAGACCGAACTGCTCGCCCCCGACCTGGACGCCGTGCCCGGTGGCGGCCCGGTCCCGGGCGAGGACGACGGTCCGAAGGTGTGGACACCGGCCTGGCAGCTGGGGCTGCCACTGGGGCATCTGGCGATCCACCTCTTCTGACCGCCACGACCGGTCACTCTCCGAACAAGTTTTCTGAGCAACTTTTTTTTCTGAGCTCGCACCAATCCGCGGGCCCTCTCGCTCCGAATGTCTTGGTCTCGATTCGGTACGGGTCTTGAGTGATTCGTGGCTCCGGTGCGTACGGGTGGGCAACAGCAACACCACTCCCACCCCGCACCATCGCCACGAGGATTCGGTATTCGGTATGAGGTCCCTGGAACGGCATCAAGACGTCGGCGCCTACGCGCTCGGCGTGCTGGACGAGGCGGAGGCATTCCGCTTCGAGGATCACCTCATGGAGTGCCCCCAGTGCACGGCGCACGTGAGTGAGTTCCGGTCCGCCGCGCGACAGCTGATGCTGTACCGGCGAGCCACCCCGCGCTCCGTGCACCCCTTCGCCGGCCCCGGGCCCCGGCTGCTGGACCGGCTGCTCAGCGAGGTGGCGGCGCGGCATCGGGCCGGGCGCAGGCGCTGGCTGTACGCGGTGGCCGCCGCCGTGGTGTTCGCGGCGGGCGGGCCCGCGATCGCGATCGTGACGGCGAACGGCGACCCGTCGACCCAGGTCGCCGCGACGGACGTGGAAACCGGTGTGTGGGCCCAGATCACCACCCAGGACCGGGTCTGGGGCAGCGAGGTCGACGTCAAGGTCAAGGACGCCGGGGGCCGCCCCTGTCAGCTCGTCGCCGTCGGCAAGGACGGCTCGGAGGAGACGGTGACGAGCTGGATGGGGTCCGCGCACGACGGCGCGGCCACCACGATGCAGGGCGGCGCCGCGCTCCACTCCGAGGAGATCAGCCGGTTCGAGGTGCGCACGACGGACGGCGAGCACCTGGTGACGGTCGAGTCCCGGTGACCGGGGGCTATTTGAGCAGCCTGGACATCCGGCGGTCCGCCAGCAGCTTCCCGCCCGTCTGGCAGGTCGGGCAGTACTGCAGCGAGGAGTCACTGAAGGAGACCTCGCGGATGGTGTCGCCACAGACCGGGCACGGCTCGCCCGTCCTGCCGTGCACCCGCAGACCGCTCTTCTTCTCCGCCTTGAGACGCCCGGCGGCCAGCCCGTGGGAGCGCTCCACCGCCTCGGTGAGCGTGGCATGCAGCGCCTCGTACAGACGGCTCGTCTCCTCGGGGGTCAGCGAGGCGGCGAGCTTGAAGGGGGACATCTTGGCGGCGTGCAGGATCTCGTCGCTGTACGCGTTCCCCACACCCGCGATCAGGCTCTGGTCGCGCAGCGCGCCCTTCAGCTGACGCCGCTCACCCTCCAGGAGCTTGGTGAACCGCGCCTCGTCGAAGTCGGCGGCGAGCGGGTCGGGGCCGAGTCGGGCGATGCCCGGGATCTCTGCCGGGTCCCGTACGACGTACACCGCGAGTCTCTTCTGGGTGCCGGCCTCGGTGAGGTCGAAGCCCTCTCCGGTCTCCAGGGCGACACGCAGCGCGAGCGGGCCCTTGCCGGGGCGGGGCGGACCGTCGGGCAGCGTGTCCTTCCAGTGCAGCCAGCCCGCGCGGGCCAGATGCGTCACGAAGTGCAGGCCGTCGGCCTCGATGTCGAGGAACTTGCCGTGCCGGCGCACGGCGGTGACCTCACGGCCCTCGAAGGCGGTGACGGGTGGGTCGTACGTCTTCAGGACGCTGATGGCGACGGGCAGCACGCGCACGACCTCGCGGCCGACGAGATGGTCGGCGAGGAAGTCTTTGAGCGCTTCGACCTCCGGCAGTTCCGGCATGGCTCCAGGGTGCCACCCGGCACCGACAACACCACCCGGAACGTCGCCCGTCCCTGGCGCACACCCCGGGCGCGCCGGTGGTCAGTCCCGTTCCCGGACGATGAACTCGCACCACACGCACTTGCCCCGACCACGGGCCTCCACGCCCCAGACGTCGGTGAGCCGGTCGACCAGCAGCAGGCCGCGCCCCGAGACGCCTGACTCGCCGGCCTCACGACGGCGCGGCAGGGCGCTGGAGCAGTCCTCCACCTCGGCGCGCAGCCTGCGGTCGGGGCCCGTGAGGACCCGCAGGGTGACGATCGCGGCGCCCTCGGTATGTATGAGGGCGTTGGTGATCAGCTCGTCGGCAACCAGTTCGATCTCGTCGGTGCGCTCCTGGGCGCCCCAGGCGCGGACCGCGGCGCGGATCATGTGCCGGGCCTCGATGAGCGCCTCGGGGTCGCCGGGCGCGACATGCTGCTGGAGCCGCCCGCCGGACTGTTGCGGGCCGGCGCCGCGACGGCGCAGGAGCAGCAGGGCGACATCGTCGTCGCCACCGCGTTCCTCGGCGACGTCGATCAGCAGGTCGGCGAGGTCGCGCACGTCGTCCGGGCCCGAGCGGATCAGCTCCATGAGGGTGTACATGCCCTCGTCGAGGTCGGCGCCGGGCTCCTCGACAAGGCCGTCGGTGCACAGGAGCAGGGTCTGGCCGGGATCCAGCTCGAACGTGTCGACCGGGTATTCGACGCGCCCGAACTCGGCGGACAGGCCCAGCGGCAGCCCCCCTTCGACGGGCAGCCTGCGGCAGCTGCCGTCGGTCTGGCGGATCAGCGGATCGATATGGCCGGCCCGCACGAGCTGGACGACACCGGTGGACAGGTCGGACTCCGCGTACAGGCAGGTCGCGAAGCGTTCGGTGTCGAGCTCGTGCAGGAAGACCGAGGCGCGGGCCATCACGGTGGCGGGGGTGTGGCCCTCGGTGGCGTAGGCACGCAGCACGATGCGCAGCTGGCCCATGACGGCGGCGGCGTGGGTGTCGTGGCCCTGCACGTCGCCGATGACGGCACCGACGCGCCCGCCGGGCAGCGGGATCAGGTCGTACCAGTCGCCGCCGATGTCCCGGCCCAGGGAGGCGGAGCGGTAGCGGACCGCGATGTCGGCGCCGGGCACACTGGGGATGGAACGCGGCAGCATGGCCTGCTGGAGGCCCTGCGCGAGGTCTTTGTCCTGCTCGTAGAACATGGCCCGCTGCAGGCTCTGCGCGATGCTGCTGCCGAGCGCGACGAGGACGTTGCGGTCCTCCGCGGAGAAACCGCGCCGGTCGTTGTAGAGCAGGCCCATCGCACCGATGGGGCGGGCCTGCGCGATGAGCGGCAGATAAGCCGCCGAGGTGATCTCCAGGTCGGTGATGTTCGGCCACAGCAGCGGGTACGACTCGGCGAAGTCCTCCGGGGATTCGATGAAGCGCGGCGCGAGGGTGCGTACGACCTCGCTCATCGGGTACTGCTCGTCGATACGGGTGACCCGGGTGCCGGCCACGAAGCTGCCCTCGGGCCCCTCGGCGACCAGCCGGATGCGTCCGGCCTCCACCAGGCCCATGACCAGGCTCGTCGCCCCGAGGTGGGTGAGGCCGTGGGAGTCCTTGAGGACGTCGATGACGTCCTGGACGGTGCGGGCGTGCGCGAGCGCCGCCGTGGTGACCTGCACGACGTTCGTCTGCTGACGCCGGGCCTCGTCCTGGGCGGCCTGCTCGCGGCGCGCCGCGCTCTCGCTCAGCTCCTGGGTGGCGTCGCGGACGATGCCGATGATCCGGCGCGGGCGGCCCGTCTCGTCGCGGCGGATGTAGCCCTGGGTGTGCGTCCAGCGTGACGATCCGTCCCGGCAGCGGATGCGGAAGTAGGCGCCGTAGTTCTCGCTGCCGTCCTTGAGTGCCTGGGAGACCAGGGTGTCGATGCGGCCGGCCTCGGTCGCGGGCACCCGCGTGGACAGCGTCTCGGGGCGGCCGTCGTATTCGTCGGGGCGCAGGTCGAAGACCTCGTGGGCCTGGGCGTCCATCTGCATCAGACCGGTGTCCAGGTCCCAGTCGAAACTGCCCATGCGGTTGAGCGCCAGGATCGGATCCGGGTGGGCGGGCCAGTCGTCCGGGAGTGACAGGGCGCTCGCTCCCCGATCAACCATGGGGCTACCTTGCCAGCATTTGCCCGATTATTCGACTTCTCCCGGGCGCGCAGGGGCCTTCTCTCCGGCCGCGCGGGGGCTCGGCCGTCGAGGACGTCGGCCGCCGCGTCGAAGATGCCCTCGATGGAGGACGACTCGCCGGGGATCAGACCGCCGCCGATGATCGTGACGCTGGTGCCCCTCCCTTCACCCCCGGGACGTTTCGTCCGCTATTGTCTGCGTCGCCCAGTTGGCTTACGCAAGCCGAGACGGTCACCCAGCGTCACAATGGGAGGGAGAGGAGCGCCTTGTCGTGGAGTGGTTCATCGCCCCCGAGTACTGGCTGAGCCGGCTGGTCTTCCAGCGGGTGCTGGCCGTCGTGTATCTCGCCGCGTTCCTGGGCGCGGCGCTCCAGTTCCGCGCGCTGATCGGGGAGCGCGGGATGCTCCCGGTGCCCCATTTCGTGGCACGGGTACCCTTCCGCAACGCGCCGAGCGTGTTCCAGCTGCGCTACTCGGACCGCTTCTTCGCGGCGTGGTGCTGGACGGGCTGTGCGGTGTCGGTGGCGTTGATCGCGGGCCTGGATCAACAACTACCGCTCTGGGGTGCCATGTTGCTATGGGTCGCGCCCTGGGCGATGTACCTCTCCATCGTCAATGTCGGCCAGACCTGGTACGCGTTCGGCTGGGAGTCCCTGCTCCTGGAGGTCGGCTTCCTCGCCGTCTTCCTGGGCAATGACGAGGTCGCTCCCCCGATCGTGGTCCTCTTTCTGCTGCGTTGGGTGCTCTTCCGGGTGGAGTTCGGCGCCGGGCTGATCAAGATGCGCGGCGATGCCTGCTGGCGCAAGCTGACCTGCCTGGACTACCACCATGAGACACAGCCGATGCCGGGCCCGCTGAGCTGGTTCTTCCACCATCTCCCGAAGCCTTTCCACCGGGCCGAGGTGGCCGCCAACCACGTCACCCAACTCGTCGTCCCCGTCCTGCTGTTCACCCCGCAGCCGATCGCGACGGCCGCCGCCTCGCTGATGATCCTCACCCAGCTCTGGCTGGTCCTGTCCGGCAACTTCTCCTGGCTGAACTGGACGACGATCGTGCTGGCCCTGTCGGCGGTCGAGTTCCCCACCACTCCCCCGCGGGTGTCCGGCCCGCCCCTCTGGTACGAGATCGTGGTGCTCGCCGTCGCCACCGGCCTGGTCGTGCTCAGCTACCGCCCCGCCCGCAATCTCGTCTCCCGGCGCCAGGTCATGAACCGCTCCTTCGACCCGCTCCACCTGGTCAACACCTACGGCGCGTTCGGCAGCGTCAGCCGGATCCGCCACGAGGTGATCGTCGAGGGCACGGCGGACGCCCTGCCGCGCGAGGACTCGGACTGGCGGGAGTACGAGTTCAAGGGCAAGCCCGGCGCCACCCGCTACTGGCCACGCCAGTTCGCGCCCTACCATCTGCGGCTCGACTGGCTGATGTGGTTCGCGGCGCTCTCCCCCGCGTACGCCGCTTCGTGGTTCACCGGTCTGGTCGAACGGCTCCTGGAGAACGACCGCGACACACTACGGCTGCTGCGCCGCTCCCCGTTCCCGGCGGACACTCCACCCCGGTACGTCCGCGCCCGCCTCTACCGCTATCGCTACACGACCTGGCGGGAGCTGCGCGAGACGGGCGCGTGCTGGCACCGCACATATGTACGGGACTTTCTGCCGCCGATGCGGCTGGAATGGGTTGATCAGAGCCGTTGACGTGCACTCCTGACTGAAGCCGGGAGATTCCTGACAGCCGGCCTGCAGCGCCGGCCTGGATGTCGGGACACCGACGAAGGGCCGGCGATCAGCCCAGTCGGTGGTGGCCGCCCCGCCGACGGCCGGCCCAACCGGTTGGACGGCCCGACCGTTTGGACGGCAAGCAGATCCACGGACATGAACGGATCAATCGTTCGCTCCACCATGGGGATTAATCGCCCTACGTCACAGGTGCGTCGTGGCCAGTTCCGCTACTCAGAGTCCTTACCGTGGCGTGCGCTACGCAGGGCCCGGCTCGGGCGCCCGTCCTGCCCTTGCATCAACCACGAAAGGAGTGAGCGTGAAGGCTCGCTTTGGTGTGAAGCGGAAAGTGACGCTTGCGGTCACAGCGCTGGTCGCGATCGCCGCCTCGGCCGTCCCGGGATCGGCATCCGCCGTCACCGACGGAATCCGGGGAAGCTCGGACCACTGGGGCATCATCACCCGCAACACGATCGGCTCTCCCGTCGCCGCCTTGCGGAACGGCCCGTTCGGCTCGTTCGGCGTATCGGGCCCCTCCGCGAGGCCGCCCTACGGACGGGGCAGCCTCGGCATCGAGGTAGCGAACAACTCCACCTCCCTCAACCCGCCCAGCGAGAAGGTCGACTTCGGCAACGAGGTCGACTTCTACGGCGACCCGGTACTGGGACTGAACAAGGTCGGTTTCCACGTCTTCCAGACCGCCGAGAACGTCTCCTACGGCGGCCCCGGGAACTTGCCGAACATCAGGTTCGAGATCCATCCGCACCTCACCGCGACTCCGACCACCTACTCCACGGCGGTGTGGGTGCCGGACCCCTCCCCGGTGACGAACCGCTGGAGTTCCTACCTGGATGCCACCACGACCGGCCTGTGGTTCCTCACGGGCGCCGCGGGGGTCGCGACCGGCTGCAACCAGACCACCCTGTGCACCTTCTCGCAGTTGAAAACCGCGCTCAACGACGGCGGCGCGCGGCCGACCATCTACACCGCCGCGGTGGGCAAGGGCCGCGACCACATCTGGATCGGCGCTGTCGACGGCCTGCGGATCAACAAGACCATCTACGACTTCGAGGCCGACGGAGTCAAAACTCGCCGCGCCAACTGACCGAGGCACCCGGCAGGGTGGCGTCGTCCCGTGATGGCCGCCCACGTGATCAGCGTCTCGGAGTGCTCAGCGAGCCGTCCGTAGCCCCGCAGGCCGGCGCCCTCGAAGAAGGGTGCCGGCCTGCGCCGTCGTGAGCTTGATGGATCAAGTCGACAACAGGTTCAGAGCAGTTCCGAGATGGCCTTCACAAGATCAGAGGTAGACGCGGGTCGCGGTGCCGCCGAAGACCTCGGCACTCTCTCCCGCACCCAGTCCACCGAGCAACTCCTGTGCCGTGTCGACCACTTGGGTGTACGAGGCCGCCAAAGTGCACACCGGCCAGTCGGAGCCGAACATCAGGCGGCCGGGTCCGAAGGCCTCCAGGACGGTGTCCGCGTACGGGCGCAGCTCGTCGACCGTCCACGTCGCGAGATCCGCCTCGGTGACCATGCCGGACAGTTTGCACACCGTGTGGGGAAGCGCGGCCAGTGCCCGCACGCCCGCCGCCCACGGCTCCAGTACCCCCGTGGCGATCGGGGGCTTCCCCAAGTGGTCCAGGACGAAGGTGAGTTCAGGGTGATCCGCTGCTGCCCGAGCGCACGCGGGCAGCTGGTGCGGCAGCACAAGCAGGTCGTAGACGAGGCCTGCCGCCGCGACGGCCGCGAGCCCGCGCCGTACGTCCGGACGCAATAGCCACTGGGGGTCGGGCTCGCCCTGGACCTGGTGCCGGATGCCCTTGAGGTACCGGCCGCCCGGCAGCTCCCGCAGCCGGGCGAGCTCGTCGGCGATGTCCGGCCGCGTGAGGTCGGTCCAGCCCACCACCCCCGCGATCAGCTCGCTCCGCTCCGCGAGGGCGAGGAACTCCGGGGTCTCCTCGGGCACGGCGATCGTCTGCACGAGGACGGTGCGGTCGATCCCGGCGGCCCGCGCCTCCGGTTCGAGGTCCACCACGCCGAAGTTACGCCTCAGCGGCCGGAGTTCGGGCCCGGTGATCCAGTCCTGGTCACGAACGGAGAGGTCCCACACGTGGTGGTGCGCGTCCACCCTCACGGCAACTCCCATACGACGGGCAACCCGGCAGCCGCGCCCTCGTCGGAGTAGTCGTGCACGACGTCGAGGAGTTCGGCCATGCGTGCCTGCCAGGCGATGTTGACCGGCAGTTTCTCCAGTTCGGCGAGCATGCGGCCGTAGTCCTCGCACTCCAGGACGTGGAAGAGGTCGCTGCCGCTGCGCCAGATCGTCCAGGAGGTGGCTCCGGCGGCGCGGATGGCCGAGGTGAGTTCTTCGGGGACCTCCCGGTGGGCGGTCTCGTACTCGGCGATCCGGTCCGCGCGGACCTTCGTGTGCAGGGCTACTCTCATGACGGATCCTCTACGGGTACGGGGGCGTCCTCGGGCAGCAGTTTCGCCTCCCGCAGCTCCCGCCAGAACTCGGCGGGGACCGGCGCTTCGAACTGCTCCACGCAGTCGCGGACTTCGTACGGCGAGCGGGCGCCGACGAGGACGCTGGCCACGGCCGGGTGGGCGGCGGGGAAGGCCAGCGCGGCGGCGCGCAGGGTGGTGCCGTGCCGTTCGGCGATCGCCTTGAGCCGCAGGGCCCGGTCCAGCAACTCCACCGGCGCCGCCGCGTAGTTGTACGTCGCTCCGGGCCGCGGGTCGGCCAGCAGACCGGAGTTGAAAGCGCCGCCGATGACGACCGAAGTGCCGCGCTCCTCGGCGGCCGGCAGCAGCTCGGCCAGCGCGCCGTGGTCGAGCAGCGTGTAGCGGCCCGCGCAGAGCACCACGTCCACATCTGTCTCGCGTACGAAGCGGGTGAGCATCTCGGCCTGGTTCATGCCTGCTCCGATGGCGCCCACCACGCCTTCCGAGCGGAGTTTCTCCAGTGCCGGATAGCCCTCTCGGAAGGCCTGCTCGGCGTGGTCGTCCGGGTCGTGGAGGTAGACGACGTCCACGTGGTCGAGACCGAGCCGCTCGAGACTGTCCGCCAGGCCCCGGCGTACGCCGTCGGCGCTGAAGTCCCAGACGCGATGGTGCGTGGCGGGTACGTCGAAACCGTCCGCGAGGTCGTCGCCGCCCTTGTCCGTGGGCTCCAGGCGGCGGCCCACCTTGGTGGACACGGTGTACTCGGCGCGGGACCGGTCGCGCAGGGCCGCGCCGAGACGGCGTTCGGAGAGGCCGATGCCGTAGTGCGGCGCGGTGTCGAAGTAGCGGATGCCGCCGGACCAGGCGGCGTCCACGGCTTCGTACGCCTGCTCGTCGCTGATCGCGGTGAACAGGTTGCCGATGCCCGCGGCGCCGAAGGACAGGGGACTGACCGCGATGCCGCTTCTCCCCAGGGTGCTCACTGGCCCACCGGGCGCAGCCGCAGCCCCTGCATGCCGCCGTCCACGGCGAGGGCAGTACCGGTGGTGGCGCCGGACAAGGGGCTCGCCAAGTAGGCGATGGCACCCGCGACTTCGTCCGCCGAAACGAGGCGGCCGGAGGGCTGACGGGCCTCCAGCGCGGCGCGTTCGGCGGCCGGGTCGGGCGCGGTGTCGAGGAGGCGGCCGACCCAGGGCGTGTCGGCGGTGCCGGGGTTCACGCAATTGACGCGGATGCTCTCGCGGAGGTGGTCGGCGGCCATGGCGAGGGTGAGGGAGAGGACGGCACCCTTGGTGGCGGAGTACAGGGCTCGCTGCGGCAGCCCGGCGGTAGCGGCGATGGAGCAGGTGTTCACGATCGCCGCGTGCGCGGATTCGCGCAGGTGCGGCAGGGCGGCGCGGGCCGTACGGACCATGCCGACGACGTTGACGTCCAGGACCCGGTGCCACTCGTCGTCGGCATTGTCCTCGACGGTGCCCTGGGCTCCGATCCCCGCGTTGTTGATCAGTACGTCGAGTCCGCCGAGGTCCGCGACGGCCGCGGCCACGGCCTGGCGGACGGAGGCGTCGTCGGTGACGTCGGCACGGTAGCCGAGCAAGGGCTTCTCGACCGTCGAGGGGTCCAGGTCGAGGATGGCGACCTGGGCTCCGCGGGCGGCGAGCAGCTCGGCGGTGGCGCGGCCGATGCCGGAGGCGCCACCGGTCACCAGCGCCTTGAGACCTTCGAAGTCGGCACTCACGCGGCTTCCCCTTTCTGCTTTTCGCTCGTCTGGTTGTCGGACTTCTGTGGGGCGAGGTCGGCGGCCCAGAAGGTGCCGCCGGGGTAGGTGAACTCCGCGATGGACTCCGGTCGCATGGTCGCGGAGAATCCCGGCTCGGTGGGTGCCATGTAATGACCCTGCCTGATCACCACCGGATCGAGGAAGTGGCCGTGCAGATGGTCGACGTATTCGATGACCCGGTCGTCGGTGGTGCCGGAGAGCGCCACGAAGTCGAACATCGACAGGTGCTGGACGAGTTCGCACAGGCCGACGCCGCCGGCGTGCGGGCAGACGGGCACCCCGAACTTGGCCGCGAGGAGCAGGATGGCGAGGTTCTCGTTGACTCCGGCGACACGGGCCGCGTCGATCTGCAGGACGTCGATGGCGTCGGCCTGGAGAAGCTGCTTGAAGACGACCCGGTTCTGGACGTGCTCGCCGGTGGCGACCTTGACGGGGGCGACGGCCTTGCGGACGGCGGCATGGCCGAGGACGTCGTCGGGGCTGGTGGGCTCCTCGATCCAGTAGGGCTCGAACTCGGCGAGGGCCTTGGTCCAGGTGATCGCCTCGCCCACGTTCCAGCGCTGGTTGGCGTCGATCGCGATGCGGATGTCGGGGCCGACGACCGAGCGGGCGACGCGGCAGCGGCGTACGTCGTCCGCCAGATCGGCGCCCACCTTCAACTTGATCTGCCGGAACCCGTCGGCGACGGCCTCGGCGGCGAGGCGGGTGAGCTTCTCGTCGCTGTAGCCGAGCCAGCCGGGTGAGGTCGTGTAGGCGGGGAAACCTTTCTCCCGGAGGGTCGCGGCACGCTCGGCGGCGCCTTCCCGGCCGCGTCGCAGCAGCTCCAGCGCCTCCTCGGGGGTGAGGGCGTCCGTGAGGTAGCGGAAGTCGACCTGGCGGACCAGCCATTCCGGTTCGGCGTCGGCGAGCAGCTGCCACAGGGGCTTCTCGGCCCGTTTGGCGGCCAGGTCCCAGACGGCGTTGACGACGGCGCCGATCGCCATGTGCATCACGCCCTTCTCGGGCCCGAGCCAGCGCAGCTGGCTGTCCCCGATCAGGTCCCGGGCGAGGGAGCCCGGGTCGGCGCACAGCTCCTCGACCGACCGTCCCACCACATGGCCGCGCAGCGCCTCGATCGCGGCGACCTGGACATCGTTGCCCCGCCCGATGGTGAAGGTGAAGCCGTGCCCCTCGGGGCAGTCGGCCGCGTCGCTGCGCAGCACGACATACGCTGCCGAGTAGTCGGGGTCCGGGTTCATCGCGTCGGAGCCGTCGAGCTCACGCGAGGTGGGGAAACGGATGTCGTAGGTGTCGACCGCGGTGATGCGAGCGGCAGTTGGGGACACGGGAGGCCTTTCGGTCCGGGACAGGGGCGTACGGAGGGGGCCGGGATTCGTAGATCCTGGGATCCGTACGAAATCGAGGGAGGGGGTCAGTCCTGGGCGCGGCCGGTGGTCACGCGGGCGATCATCAGGGCGACCAGGATGATTCCGCCGTAGATGGCCTGGATCCAGAAGGACGGCACCTGGGCGAGCGTGAGCAGGTTCTGCACCACGCCGAGGAGGAGTACGCCGGTCAGGGCGCCGAACATGGTGCCCTTGCCGCCGTCGAGGCTGATACCGCCGATGACCGCCGCCGCCATCACCGTGAAGATCATGTTGTTGCCCTGGTTGGCGCTGATCGCGCCGACGTAACCGGTCTGCATGATCCCACCGACCGCGGCGAGGACGCCCGCCACGACGGACACCCCGAGCAGCATCCGGTCGACGCGGATACCGGCCGCGCGGGCCGCCTCCGCGTTGCCGCCGATCGCGTACAGGGCGCGGCCGACCCGGTGGTACTTGAGGATCAGCCCGGCGGCGGCGAAGGAGACCGCGGCCAGCCACACCGACAGCGGGACGCGCAGGAAGGTGGAGGTGGCCAGGGAGAAGAACGCGTCGGGCATGCCGAACAGCGTCTTGCCCTTGGTGGCACCGACCAGCAGACCGCGCAGCACGATCAGCATCGCGAGGGTGACGATGAAGGCGTTGAGCTTGAACTTCACCACGAGGACGCCGTTGAAGGCGCCGATGACCCCGCCCACGACGAGGACCGCGACGAGGGCGAGCGCGGCCGACCACTCGGTGCCCCAGCCGGACTGCGCTGCGGGCAGTACCAGCAGGGCACCGACGGCGGGCGCGATGCCGACCACCGACTCCAGCGACAGGTCGATCTTGCCGGTGATCAGCACCAACGACTCGGCGAGGACCACCATCGCGAGCGCCGCCGAGGCGCCCAGGATGGAGATCAGGTTCCGTTCGGTGAGGAATGAGTCATTGACGATCGCGCCGAGCACCAGGAGCACCAACAAGGCTGGTACGAGGGCAAGTTCGCGGGCCCGACGGAGCAGGACGGTCTTGGCGGCCTGCGCGTCGGGGGCTCGCACGGAGGTGGGTGACGAGGCCGACGGGGCCTTCGTGTCAGCCATGGTCCACTCCTTCGATGGAGGCGATCAGCTCATGGTCGTGCCAGCCGGCCGGATGCTCGGCGACGACACGGCCGTGGAAGAGGACGAGGACGCGGTCGCAGCGGCGCAGGTCGTCGAGTTCGTCGGAGACGACGAGTACGGCGGTGCCGTCCTCGCGGGCGCTGTCCATACGGGACAGCAGTGACTCCTTGGACTTCACGTCGACACCCGCCGTGGGGTTGATGAGGACGAGGAGGCGGGGGTTGGAGGCGAGCGCGCGGGCCATGACGACCTTCTGCGCGTTGCCGCCGGACAGGTCCGAGACGGGCTGCTCAGGGCCTTCGGTGTGGATGTCGAGGCGTTCGATCAGCTCGGTGGCGAACGCGCGTTTACGGGCGGCGGGGATGAAGCCGTAGCGGCCGAGCCGGTTCAGGACGCTCATGGTGGTGTTGTCGCCGATGGTCATGCCGGAGACGAGACCTTGCTGGTGCCGGTCGCGCGGAACGCAGCCGACGCCCGCCTTGAGCGCGGCCTGCACATCACCGAACACAAGCTCCTCGTCGCCCAGCCGGGCGGTTCCGGCGGTCGGCGTGTGCAGTCCGGCGAAGGCCTCGGCCAGCTCGATCTTGCCGCTGCCGCTGGAGCCGGCGAGGCCGAGGACCTCGCCACGGCGGACGGTCAGGTCGATGTCCTCGTACGCGTCCGAGGTGAGCCCCCGGGCGTCGAGCATCACCTGCGCGTCGGCAGCCACGGACTGGTGCGAGGTCACGTGATCGGCGATCGACTCGCCCGCCATGGCCTCCACCAGCGCCGGGCGCGGGAGTTCGGCGACCGGCGCGGTGGTGATCCAGCGGGCGTCGCGCAGCACGGTGACCGTCTGGCACACCTCGTACACCTCCTGGAGGTGGTGCGAGATGAACAGGAAGGTGACACCGGACTCCTGGAGCGCGCGCATCCGGGTGAAGAGCCGCTCGATCTCCCGGTTGTCGAGCTGCGCGGTCGGTTCGTCGAGGACGATGAACCGAGCGCCGAAGCTCAACGCCCGGGCGATCTCCACCATTTGGCGGTCCTCGACCTTGAGGTCGGCGGTGCGGGCCTCGGGGTCGACATGCACGTCCCAGGTCTCGAGGACCTCGGCCGCCTCGGCCCGCAGCCTGCGCCAGCTGATGAACCCTCCGCGCCCGACGGGCTGCCGGTTGATGAAGAGGTTCTCGGCGACCGTCAACTCCGGTACGACCGTGGGCTTCTGGTAGACGCAGGCCACCTTGCGGCGCCACGCGTCGCGGTCGGCGAGCGTGGGCGCGGGCTCGCCGTCGAAGCGGACCGTGCCCTCGTCGGGAGCCTGCAGGCCGGTGAGGATGGTGACGAGGGTGGACTTGCCCGCGCCGTTGCGCCCGACGAGGGCGTGGGACTCACCCGGCAGCACGGTGAGTCGGCCGTCTTGGAGGGCGACGGTGGGACCGTACCGCTTGGCTATCCCCCGCGCCTCCACCAGTGGGGTGCTCATTTGACCGTGTTGCCCCAGAGCTCGGCGTCGTCGACGTTGTCCTTGGTCACCAGCGGCGCGGGCAGCTGGTCCTCCAGGATGCCGCTGGGCAGCTTGACGATCTCGGAGTCGTGGTCGGTCGGGCCGGGCTTGAACGTCTTCCCCTGCATCGCGGCCTTGATGTAGTACATGCCGTACTTGGCGTACGCGTCGGCCGGCTGGGAGACGGTGGCGTCGATCTCACCCTTGCGGATGGCGTCGAATTCCTGCGGGATGCCGTCGTTCGAGACGATCGCGATGTGGCCCGCCTCGCCGGCCTTCTTCAGCATGCCCTTGGACTTGAGGGTCTGCAGGGTCGGCGCGAGGTAGACGCCGCCCGCCTGCATGTAGATGCCCTTGATGTCGGGGTTGGCGTTCAGCAGGGTGTCCAGCTTGGAGGCCGCGGTGTCGGACTCCCACTTGGCCGGGATCTCCAGGACCTTCAGCTTCGGGTAATTCTGCTGGACGCAGGAGCGGAAGGCCTCGGAGCGGTCCCTGCCGTTGACGGAGGCCAGGTCGCCCATGATCTGCACGACCTTGCCGGAGGGGATCTGCTTGCCGAGGTACTCGCAGGCCTTCTCGCCGTACGCGACGTTGTTGGCGCGCACGACCATGGCGACCTTGCCCTTGTCGGGCGCCACGTCGACGGCGACCACGGGGACGCCCTTGCGTTCGGCCTGATCGAGCCCCGCGGCGATCGCGGCGCTGTCCAGAGGGGCCACGACGAGCCCCTTCACGCCCTGGTTGAGCTGGTTGTTGATGTCGGTGATCTGCTGGGACGGGTCGCTGTTGGAGTTGACGGTCTTGAGCGCGTCGACCCCTTCGGACTTCGCCATCTTCGGCACGTAGTCGTTGTAGGACTGCCAGAACGGCGAGGTCAACAGAGGCAGGATCACCCCGACCTTGCCGCTGCCGCCGCCTTCATCGGAGGAGACGGAGTCCTTGGTGCTGCCGCACGCCGCGAGCACGAGGCTCGCGCAGGCGGCAGCGGCCGCCACCCGCACGGCACGCGACGAGATTCGCCTGTTTCGCATGGTTCTGCCGGCCATCTGACGGCTCCTCATTGAGCGAGATCGAACAGGACGCGCGGCCGGAGGTCCCTCTTCCAGCCGGGACGAATATTTATCAGACCACTTCGGGTCCGCAACACCCTTCGGCGGCTAATTTTCACGGTTTCCGGCCATAGTGGTCCGACCACATCGGTGGTTAGACTGCGGCGCACCGGCAACAGGAGGATGTGGCGTGGACGAGACCCTGCCCAAGGGAGCCGAGCCCGGGGGGACGGATGCCGCCCCGCAGAAGGGCACGGTGACGCAACGCGCCATCGAGCGGATCAAGGCGATGATCGGCGAGGGCCGGCTGGAGCCCGGGCAGCGGCTGCCGACCGAGCGCGATCTCGCCGCCCAGCTGGGCATGTCCCGCAGCTCGATGCGCGAGGCGATCCGCGCGCTCACGGTCCTCGGCGTACTGGAGGCCCGGCACGGCTCGGGCATCTACGTCACCCAGCTGGAGGCCGGGGACCTCCTGGAGACCTTCGGTGTGGTGGCCGATCTCTCGCGCGGCCCGCGGCTGGTCGAGCTGCTGGAGGTGCGCCGGATCCTGGAGTCGACGGCGACCGCGCTGGCCGCCGCCCGGATCACGCCCGACCAACTCGCCGAGGTCGAGAAACACCTCACGGCGATGAACGCGACCGACGATCCGGAGGAGATCCTCGCCCACGACCTGGCCTTCCACCGCGAGATCGCGGCCGCCGCCGGCAACGACACCATGGCCGCCATCCTGGAGGGCCTGTCCTCGCGCACCTTTCGCGCCCGGGTCTGGCGCGGCTACCAGGAGGAGGGCGCCTTCGCGCGCACGCGCCGCGAGCACGCGGCGATCCACCGCGCGCTGGTGGCCCACGACCCGGAGGCGGCCAGGGCGGCCGCCGCCGCGCACGTGGGGGAGGTGGAACAGTGGCTGCGGACCCAGCTCACCCAGTAGCCGGGTCCGCCGCCCGTCGGTGGTCAGGCCCGCGTCAACCTCAGCGTCACCAGCTCGAAGGGGCGCAGTGACAGGGTGACGCGGTCGCCGTCGCGCCGCGGCGTCGCGGCTTCCGCGAGGGGCCGCTCCAACAGGTCCGTCACCGTCACTCCCCCGATCTCGAAGCCCGCCGTCAGCGTGGCCCTCGTACGCCCGCCCCGGGACTCGTGGAAGCGCACGACCACATCCCCGCTGCCGTCGTCGGCGAGCTTGACCGCGGTCACCACGACCGCGTCCTGCGCGACACCCACCAGCGGCGCGACCTCCCGTGCGCCGCTCATCCGCCGCTCCGGCAGATTGATCCGCCACCCCTCACGCACCGCGTCCCCGATCCCGGCACCGGGCACCAGCGCGTGCCGGAAGTGGTGGACGCCCTGGTCGGTCTCGGGGTCCGGGAAGCGCGGGGCGCGCAGCAGCGAGACACGCACGGTGGTGGTCGTACCGGAGTCGCTGTCGCGAACGGTACGGGTCACGTCATGGCCGTACGTCGAGTCGTTGACGATCGCTACACCCCAGCCCGGCTCGTCGATGTGCACGAACCGGTGGTTGCACGCCTCGAACTTGGCGGCCTCCCAGGACGTGTTGGTGTGCGTCGGACGGTAGAAGTGCCCGAACTGGGTCTCGGACGCGTACCGATCGGCGTGCACGTCGAGCGGGAAGGCGAGCTTCAGGAACTTCTCGGTCTCGTGCCAGTCGACCTCGGTGTCGATGCCGAGCCGCCGCTCCCCCGGCGCGAGCGACAGCACCTGGGTGACCCGCGACGCGCCGAAGGATCGTACGATCCGGACCGACACGCCGTCCGCGCCGAGGCCCACCTCGTCGGCGTCCACCAGGTCGGTGACCGTGTTGCGGTAGAACTCGTCGACGTCCCAGGCGTCCCACATGTTCGGGAAGTCGGGGTGGAGCTGGAGCAGGTTAGCCACGCACCCCGGCGCGATCGTCTCGCGGTCGGCGTCGATGTCGTACGCGGAGACGACGAGTCCCCGGGCGTCGATCTCGACCCGCAGCAGGCCGTTGTCGAGGACGTAGCCGCCGTTCACACGCGGTGCGAGCGCGACCTCGCTCTCGACCACTGCCGGGAGGGCGCCGCCCGCCGGGACCGCGTCGCGCCGGTGCGGCGCGGAGTTGAAGACAAGTTCCGTGGACCCCTCGCCGGCCAGCGCGCGCTGCGCCCCGTCGATGATGCCGTTCAGCTCCTCGGCGATCCGCTCGTAGGTCCTGCGGGCCTCCCGGTGCACCCAGGCGATGGACGAGCCGGGCAGGATGTCGTGGAACTGGTGGAGCAGCACCGTCTTCCAGATGCGGTCCAACTCCTCGTACGGATAGGGGAATCCGGTCCGAACGGCCGCGGTCGCCGCCCACAGTTCGGCCTCGCGCAGAAGGTGCTCACTGCGGCGGTTGCCCTGTTTGGTCCTGGCCTGGCTGGTGAGGGTGGCTCGGTGCAGTTCGAGATACAACTCGCCCACCCACACGGGGGCGTTGGCGTATTCGGCCTCGGCCTTCTTGAAGAACTCCGTCGGGGTCTCCCACACCACGGTCGGGGAGCCCTCGAGGTCACGAAGCCGGGTCGCCTTGGCGACCATCTCGCGGGTGGTACCGCCGCCTCCGTCGCCCCACCCGGTGGGTGCGAGGGAGTGCCGGGCGGCCCCCTTGTCCTTGAAGTTCTTGGCGGCGTGGGCGAGTTCGGCGCCCCGCATGGAGCAGTTGTAGGTGTCGACGGGCGGGAAGTGGGTGAAGATGCGGGTGCCGTCGATGCCCTCCCACTGGAAGGTGTGGTGCGGGAACTTGTTGGTCCGGGACCAGGAGATCTTCTGCGTGAGCAGCCACTTGGATCCCGCCGCCTTGATGATCTGCGGGAGTCCGGCGGCGAAACCGAAGGTGTCGGGGAGCCACGCCTCGTCGTTCTCGATGCCGAACTCGTCGAGGAAAAACCGCTTGCCGTGCACGAACTGACGGGCCATCGCCTCCGAGCCCGGCATGTTCGTGTCCGACTCGACCCACATGCCGCCCGCGGGCACGAACCGCCCGTCGGCGACGGCCTTCTTCACCCGGGCCCACACCTCGGGCCGGTGTTCCTTCACCCACGCCCACTGCTGGGCCTGCGACATGGCGAAGATGAACTCGGGCTCGTCCTCGATGAGCGCGGTCATGTTGGAGGTCGTCCGGGCCACCTTGCGGACCGTCTCCCGCAGCGGCCACAGCCACGCGGAGTCGATGTGCGCGTGCCCGACGGCGCTGATCCGGTGCGCGGAGGGCGCCGCGGGTTCGGCGAGCACTCCTGTCAGCCGTGAACGCGCCGCTGCTGCCGTCCCGTTGACATCCTGGAGGTCGACCGCGTCGAGCGCCCGCTCCACCGCGCGCAGGATGTCCCAGCGCCGCGCGGACTCCACCGGCAGCTCGGCCATCAGCTCGCCGAGCACCTCCAGGTCGAGCACCAGCTCCCACACGGTCTCGTCGAGGACGGCGAGGTCCATCCGCGCGAGGGTGTACTGGGGCTCGCTGCCCGCGGTCTCCTTGTCGCCCAGCTGGGTGGGCAGGAAGGGGTGGTAGTCCAGGATCACCGGGTTGGACGCGGCTTCGATGTGCAGCCGGACCTCCTCGCCGCCCTTGACCGGCGCGCCGATGCGCACCCACTGATTGCGCGGGTTGAGTCCCTTCACCGGACTGCCGTCGGGCCGGTAGACCAGCCCCTCGCACTGGAAGCCGGGCATGTTCTCGTCGAAGCCGAGGTCCAGCAGAGCCTCGACCGTCCGGCCGGCCCACGTCTCGGGGACGGTCCCGGTGACCCGGAACCAGCTGGTGCCCCACGGAGCACCCCAGCGCGCGCCCACCTCGATCGGCTCCGGTGCGGCCGCGAGCCCCTCGGCGACGGGCACCGGCTCGCCGGGCGCGTGCCACACCGCCACTTCCAGCGGTACGGACTCGGGGTACACGGCGGGTCGGATGCGTTCGTCGAGGACGCGCTTGAGGCGGGCTTCGACCAGTGTGCGGTCGTCATGCATGCGGGTGCTCCGTGGGGTGAGAGTGCTGGCTACCAGGTGTGGGTCGTGGTGGCGGCGGTCGAGACGGTGAACAGCTCCCCCACCGCACGCAGTTCGAATCCTGCGGCGGCCTCCCCCTGTTCAGGGGTGAGACCCCCGACATGGAACGCCGTCTGACAGGTGCCGCCGAGGAAGCGGCGCGTGCCGTCGGGGAGCGTCCGGTACAGCTCGTAGTGGCGTACGTCACCAGGGGCACCCTGCCACGCGAAGCGCAGGCTGCCGCCGTCCGCGTCGGTGACGCGCAGGTCGGTCGGCGCGTCGGGGTTCGCGGGGTTCGCCACCGCGTCCCGGACCGCGAGCGCTCCCAGTCGCCATCGCACGGGCCCACCGCTCGCGGTCAGCCGGACGCCCAGCGCGTACACCGTCCCCGACAGTCCGCTCAGCCGCACGGTGGAGGTCCCCCAGCCGTCCCCCGAGGGCGACACGGGGAAGTACGTGTACGGGGGCGCCGCTCCTGCCCCGCTCGGCTCGGCGGTGGCGACGGCCAGCTCCACGGAGGCACTGCCCGCGTCCGTGCGGTGGGTCAGCTCGACCACCGTGTCCACGCCGAGCGGCAGCCGGGTCGCGTAAAGGTCCAGCGTGGTCGGCGCGTCGAGGGCGCCGTCGACGAGCAGGCTGCTGCCGCCGCGCCAGGCGGCGGCGAAGTCGAAGGAGACGGCGGGGCGTTGACCGGTCGTCCGCACGACCCAGCGGCGGGACGGCAGCCGGTCCTGCAGTCCGAGGTGGTTCCACGCGGCGTCCGAGCCGGCCTCGCCGTCCTCGTACCACTTCAGTCCGTGGCCGGTGTTGAAGACGGTCGCGAACGGGAGGGAGCCGACGGTCGAACGGTCGGCGGCCCAGAGCGCCGGGGCCCGCCAACCGGCGCTCGTGTCCGGCTTGGAGGGGTCGAGGGAGGCGCCGGTCCAGAACTTGTCGTCGGCGGCGTGGAAGTCACCGGGAGTGCGGTTCGCGGGCAGGTGGTTGCGGGTCCACTCGGGTCGGTAGAAGCCCACGGAGACGACGTGTGATCTGGTGGTCGGCACGAAGGCATCCCAATTGACGGACTTGCTCGTGCCGTTGGCCTCGACATCGACGCCTGCCCACAACTCGTAGGGGCTGCGCCCGAGTTGCTGAGCGGTCGTCGCCGAGGAGGCGAGACCGCTCTGGGACCAGCGGAAGTCGACGAACATGGTGTCGGCGGCCTCGAAGAACGGCCTGTTCTGGGTGTTCAGCGCGCCCTGCCAGCTCACCGACCCGCTCACGGTCATCGAGTCGTACCAGGTGACGCGCTGCCCCTCGGCCTCCCCGAGCGCCTTCAACTCGCGCAGGAAGCCGAGCATGTCGGTGGCGAGCGCGGTGTTGCCGCCGCTGGTCTCGGCGTTGACGAACCACCCGTCGAAGCCGTACGCGGCCGCGACCGCGACCAGTTGGGCGGCCAGCGGGTAGTGCCCGGTCGCGTCCTTCTGCACCAGGTCGCGGGTCCACTGGAGCTGTCCGCCGTAGGCGACCGGGGGCAGGAAGACGTTGCCGAGGACGGGTACGCCGTGGCGGTGGGCCGCGTCCACGATCGGGGCGTTCGGCGCGAGGATCAGGCCCTCGCCCGACGAGCCGCCCCAGAAGACGAGTTCGTCGAGGTAGGCCCAGTGGGTGAGGGCGTAGTAGTCGGCGGTGGCCGCGCCCTGTGAGGGGTTGCTCGACGTGGGCCCGAAGGAGACGAGGGACTGGATGCGAGCCTGGCCGGCGCGGGCCGTCGTGTTCGCGGGGGTCGGGGTGAAGCGCGCGGCGAGCGGCACGGACGCCGCGTTGAACGCCAGGTCGGTGTCGGCGGCGGCGTTCCAGGCCTTGAGACTGCGCCAGGTGATGCCGGTGCCCGGGGTACCCGAGGGAAGCGAGTCCGGGTACCAATAGGAGGCGTACGGCTGGAGGTCGCGGCCGGCGGCGGTCGCGGGGCCGGGCAGCGCGGGGGTGAGCGCCGCGGCGGCTCCCGCGAGCAGGAGGGTGCGTCTGCTGAGGTTCACTGTGTGCTCCGTATCGTCGTGGGGACGGGCTACTCGGTGACCTGCTCGGGGGTGACGACTTCGGTGATGCCACGGGCCGCGAGGTGTTCCTTGTCGTCGGCGCGGCTCGCGAGAACGGTGGTGGGACGGGCTCCGTCGGCGGTCAGCCGGGCGAAGGCCTCGAAGACGGGGCCGCCGGGGGCGCACGCGGAGCGCCTCTGCGCGGTGTCCACGACCAGGGCGGTCGTACGGGGGGCAGGGGCCCGAAAACGCCGCTCCTCGGCGATCCGGGCGAGGGCGTGACCCGTCGGCTTGGTCCGCCGGTCGCTGGTCAACAGGCCTAGGTTGTATTCCAGTTCGGGAAAGTCGGCGAGGTCGCGGCTGACGTCGTGCGAGCACCACCAGGTCACGCCCCACACATCCGGGCAGTCGAGCACGTTCGCGACGGTCGCCTCGGTGAAGGCGGCTGCGTGCTCGGCGGGGATCAGCGGGGCGGGCGCGCCGACCTCCTGGAGCCAGACCGGGCGGTGCGGATCGTCCGCCCATGCCTTGGACAGCTCGATCAGATACGCGGCATGGTGCTCGGTGGCGACGCCCGTACGGCCGTGGCGCTGCGCCGTCCCGTTGAACACCCACGAGTGCACGGCGGTGACCTCGCCGAGGCGCGCCGAGTGCTCGGGCGTGAACGGCTGGTCGTCCTGGTACCAGGCGGCGTCGTACGAGGCATGGAGATGCAGCTTGCCCGGCGCGCCCTCCTCGCAGGCGGCGAGCAGCCGCATCAGCCACCGGGAGGCCTGCTCGGGCGTGATGCGGTCGGGGTCGGGATGCGGTCCCGCCGCGAACTGGTTGACCTCGTTGCCGATCGTCATCCCGATGAAGTTCGGCCGGTCGGCGAGCGCCGCGGCCAGGGTGCGCAGATACTCCGCCTCCCCGTCGACCACATCAGGATCGGTGAAGATGTTGCGCCGGTGCCAGGTCCGCGTCCACGCGGGCAGGAAGTCGAAACTCGACAAGTGGCCTTGCAGTCCGTCGACGTTGACGTCGAGCCCGCGCTCGGCGGCCGCGTCGGCGAGGGTGACGAGTTGCTCGACGGCGCGTGGGCGGATCAGGGTGCGGTTGGGCTGGAAGTAGGGCCACAGCGGGAAGACCCGGATGTGGTCGAGGCCGAGCGCGGCGATCGAGTCGAGATCGGCGCGTACGGAGTCGAGGTCGAAGTCGAGCCAGTGGTGGAACCACCCCGCGCTCGGGGTGTAGTTGACGCCGAAGCGCACGGCAGCAGGCATGCGGAGTCCTTGGAACGGGGGTACGGGAGTTCAGCCCTTGACGGCGCCTTCACCGACGCCGCGGAAGAAGTACCGCTGGAGACAGGCGAAGAGGGCGATCAGCGGTGCCACGGCGATGATCGTGCCCGCTGCGACGAGCCGTTCGTCGTTCGCGAAGGTGCCGTGCAGATAGTTGAGGCCGATGGTGAGGGTGAACTTCGAGGGATCGCTGAGCACGATGAGCGGCCACAGGAAATCGTCCCAGGCGAACATGAAGGCGAAGATCGCGACAACGGCGAGGGTGCCCTTCACCGACGGCAGCGCGATCCGTAGGAACCGCTGCCAGGCGTTCGCCCCGTCCACGAAGGCCGCCTCCTCGATCTCGTACGGGAGGTTGAGGAAGGCGTTGCGCATCAGCAGGACGTTCATGGCGCCGATGCAGCCGGGCAGGACGACCCCGATGAGCGTGTTGTTCAGGCCGAGCTCACGCATGGTCGTGAACTGGGCGATGATGATGCCCTCGACGGGGACCAGCATCGCGAGGATGAAGACGAGGGTGGCGACGCGTCGGCCGCGGTAGCGCAGCCGGGCCAGGGCGTACCCCGCGAGGGCCGAACCGACGCAGTTCGTCACGACGTTGGCGCTCGCGACCTTGAGCGAGTTGAGGGCGTAGTCCCAGACGGGGATGGTGTCGGCGACCCGCTTGTAGTTGTGCAGGGTCGGGTCGCTCGGCAGGAACGTGGGCGGCGAGCTGAAGATGTCCTCGGTCGGGCCCTTGAGCGACGTGGACAGCTGCCACAGGAACGGGCCGACGGTGAGGGCGAGGACGGCGAGCAACAGCAGGTAGCGCAGGGCGAGTTCCCAGACGCGGATGCGACGGCCGTGCTCGTCGCTGAGGCGACGACGGGGCCCGCGCGTGACCACCGGCTGTTCGACGGGACGTACCTTCTCGGTGAGAGTCACGCCTCCTCCTTCCGGTCGGCGCGCAGCACCAGCAGCATCAGGACGACGGTGACGACGAAGACGACGACCGAGATGGCGGAGGCGTAGCCGACCCGGCCGGTCAGTCCGGTGCCGGTGCGCTGGACGAGCATGACGAGGGTGGTGTCCTCGCCCGCCGGGCCGCCGTCCGGGCCGGCCATCAGATAGACCTCGGAGAACACCTTGAAGGCGGCGACCGAGGAGAGTGCGCCGACCAGCACCATGGTGGAGCGGACGGCGGGCACGGTGACGTTGAGGAAGCGGCGCACCGCGCCCGCGCCGTCCACCGAGGCGGCCTCGTGCAGCTCGCGCGGCACGTTGGCGAGCGCGGCCAGATAAATGATCATGTAGTAGCCGAGGCCCTTCCACACCGTGACGGCCATGGCGCTCAGCAGGAGCAGCCACTGATCGCTGAGGAAGCCGACCTTGCCGACGCCGATCGTCTCCAACAGCGAGTTCACCAGGCCGCGTTCGTCCAGGAGCCACACCCAGATCAGACCGACCACGACGATGGAGGCGACCACCGGGGTGTAGAAGGCCGACCGGAAGAAGGTGATGCCGGGGATGTTCTTCTGGACGAGCAGGGCGAGCAGCAGCGGCAGCAGGACCAATGCGGGGACGACCCCGACGACGTACAGCGTGCTGTTGCGCAGGCCGATCCAGAACATCTCGTCGTGCAGCAGCTCCCGGAAGTTGGCCAGGCCGACGAAGCGGCCGGGGATCAGGGTCCGGCGGTCGGTGAAGGCGTTGACCAGCGTCGAGACGAACGGGTACAGGATGAAGACGCCGGTGATCGCCAGCCCGGGGGCGGCGAACAGCCAGGGGCTGGTGGGCAGATGACGCCGTACGCGCGTCACGGTCGAACTCGCCATGTGCCGGTTCAGCCCTGCTGCTGGAGCAGTCGGCCGCAGGCCTTGACAGCGTTGTCAAGGGCTTCCTCGGGGCTCTCCTTGCCCTGGAGCGCCTTGGCGACCTCGTTGCGCAACGCGGTCTTCATCTGCTCGCTGAACAGGACCGGTGTGTAATTGACCGCGTTCTTCAGGGACTTGGCGGCGGCGATCCGCACCCGCGTCTCGTCGGTGCCATCCTCCTCGGTGAAGTACGGGTCGTCGAGCGAGCCGGCGGTGCTGGGGAAGATCGCGACCTTCTTGGCGAACGACATCTGGTTCTGCGCGTCGGTGACGTAGTGCGCGAAGGCGACCGCGGCGGGCGTGTGCCGGGTGCGCGAGTTGACCATCACGCCCATCACGTACATGTTCACCTTGCCGGTGCTGGTGATCTGGTCCGTGATGCCGATGTTCTTGTAGAGGTTCGGCGCCTGCTTCTTGAAGTTGCCGAGGTCCAGGGCGCTGCCCGGGTTCATGGCGACGGCCCCGGTGAGGAACTTCTTGCCGGACGATTCGGGGGTCGCGGTCAGCGCCTGCGAGTCCAGCGCCTTCGCGTCGTACAACTCCTTGTATTTGGTGAGGAGTTCGACACCCTTCGCATCGTTGAAGGCGAAAGCGGTGCCCTCCTTGTTCATCAGCTCGACGCCGTAGCGCCCGAAGTCCTCGATGGTGGGCACGTTGGCGAGCGTGGCGACCTTGCCGTCGCTCTTCCCCGCCAGTTCCAGGGCGTCGGCGAAGAGTTCGTCGTACGTCGTCGGCGGCTTGGAGGCGTCGAGTCCGGCCTCCTCGAAGAGCGACTTGTTGTAGAAGAGCGGGCCGGTGTTGAGGTACCAGGGGAAGGCGTACGTCCCGGTCATTCCCGGTATCTGGTGGCTGGCCCAGGCGCCGTCGAGGTACTCCTTCTTGTACTGCGCGGCGGATTTGTCGAGGTCGAGCGCGAGGCCCGCCTTGGCGAGCGGGGCGACCAGGTCCGGCGAGACGTTGACGACGTCGGGCAGGGTGCCGCCGGCCGCGTCCGCGCTGATCTTGTCGGCGTAGCCCTCGGCGGGCTGATCGATCCACTTCACGTGGGTGCCGGGGTACTTCTTCTCGAAATCGGCGATCACGCCCTCGAAGTACGACTTGAAGTTGGCCCTCAGGTTCCAGGTCTGGAAGGTGATGTCGCCCTCGACCTTGCCGGAGGCGTCCGTCGAGCCGCCCCCGTCGTCCCCGGAGCCGCAGGCGCTCAGCGGCAGGACGACGGCGACAGCGACAGCGACGAGTGCTCTGCGGGACATGGGCACGGTGACACGACTCCCTTGCGGCGTCGACGAGTGGTAGTGGCAGACCTTGCCCGCCGGGTTTGAGGAAAGTCAATGGATTCGCACGGACTAAAGGAAATGCTTCACCATTAGTCCAGGTCAGAGCGTTCTTGGCGACTACTTGCACCTCATCACTAATGCGCTTTAGGGTTCTTCTGCTCAAGCGCATTAGTGCACAGCTCGAAAAACTAGGGAGCCAACGTGCCGCCAGCCAAGCGGTCACCCGCGCGCCGACCGACGATGAAGGACATCGCGCAGCGCGCCGGGGTCTCCGAGAGCGCGGTCTCCTTCGCGCTCAACGACCGGCCCGGCGTCTCCGAGATCACCCGTGACCGGGTGCGCCGTGTCGCCGATCAGCTGGGCTGGCGGCCCAGTACGGCGGCCCGCGCCCTGTCCGGCGAGGGCGCGGCCACGGTCGGTCTCGTCGTGGCACGCCCCGCCGACACGCTGGGCGTGGACTCGTTCTTCCTGCAGCTGATCTCCGGTGTCCAGGAGGTGCTGGCCGAACGTCACCTCGGTCTGCTCTTCCAGGTGGTGGAGGACGTGGCCGACGAGTGCGCGGTCTACCGGCGCTGGTGGGCCGAGCACCGCGTGGACGGCGTCCTGGTCGTCGACCCGCGGACCGACGACCCGCGTCCCGGCCTGCTCGAGGAGCTGGGCCTGCCCGCCGTGGTCATCGGCGGCGTGCCGGACGCACGGCACGCCGGGATGTCCACGGTCTGGGCGGACGACGCGGGCGCGATGGCGTCGGTCGTGGACGAGTTGTACGCGCTCGGCCACCGCCGGATCGCGCACATCGCCGGCATGCCGGGGCTCGCGCACACCGAGCGCCGTATCCGCACCCTGCGTGCCGAGGCGGAGCGGCGGGGACTGGCCGAGGTGCGTTCGGTGCCGACGGACTACTCGGACGCCGCGGGCGCCGCCGTCACCCGCCGCGTCCTGGAGAGCGCCACCCCGCCGACCGCGCTGGTCTACGACAACGACGTGATGGCCGTCGCCGGGGTCGCCGCGGCGAGGGAGCTGGGCTTCTCCGTGCCGGGCGACGTCTCGGTCGTGGCCTGGGAGGACTCAGCGCTGTGCCGCATGGTCAGGCCGTGGCTGTCCGCGCTCTCCCGCGACACCGTGGAGTTCGGGCGCACGGCCGCACAGGAACTGACCGCGCTGCTGGACGGCGGTCCGGCGCGGACGGTGCAGGTGCCGGTGCCGCGGCTGATCGAGCGGGAGAGTACGGGGCCCTGCGGGGCTTGACGGTGAGGGTGACACTCATCCCTGTGGCGGCAGCTCTCGACGCGGCACCCCGTACCCGGGCACAGTGCTCTTCGTACTCACCAGTAATCCCCTGCCCCCGAGGAGCGCACGTGACCAGCTGGGCCGGCCGGACCGCCGCCGAGATCGCCGCCGCCGTACGCGAGAAGCGGGCCACACCCCGCGAGGTGGTGGCCGAACACCTCGCGCGGATCGAACTGCTCGACGCGCGCGTCGGCGCCTTCCGCACCCTCCGGGCCCAGGCGGCCCTCGCGGAGGCCGACCAGCTGGCCGACCGCTCGGATCTGGCCGAACTCCCCCTCGCGGGCGTGCCCGTGGCGGTCAAGGACAACCTCTCGGTGCGTGGCGAGTCGAACCGCAACGGCTCCTCCGCGACCCCGGACACCCCCGCCGACCACGACCACGTCACCGTGGCGCGGCTGCGCGCGGCGGGTGCCGTGGTCGTGGGCCTGACGAACGTGCCCGAGCTCTGCGTCTTCGGCACCACGGACGGCGTGCACGGCATCGCCCGCAACCCTTGGGACACCTTGCGCACCGCGGGCGGCTCCTCGGGCGGCAGCGCGGCCGCGGTCGCCGCCGGGATGGTACCCATCGCGCTCGGCAACGACGGGATGGGCTCGCTGCGCATCCCGGCCGCCAACTGCGGCCTCATCGGCCTGAAGCCGGGCCCCGGCACCATTCCGGCCGGTATCGGTCACGGCGACTGGTTCGGCATGTCGGAGAACGGGCCGCTGGCGACCACGGTCGAGGACGCGCGACTGATGTTCGCGGTGCTGGCGGACACCGAGGCGATACGTCCGTCGGGGAATCTTGTCCGCAAGGTGGCCGTGTCCGTGCGCAGCCCGCTGGTCGGTGTGAAGGTGAGCCGCCCGTACGCGACCGCGGCCCGGGAGGCGGCCGAGCTGCTGGCCGGGGCGGGCCACCGGGTGCGGCCCGCCGACCCGCCGTACCCCCTGTGGCTGGGCACGACCTCGCTCGCGCACTGGACGGCGGGCACCGCGGTGGACGCCGAGGACCTCGACCTGCGCCGGCTCGCCCGGCGTACCCGCGTGCACGCCACCGTGGGCAGGCGCTTCGTGGCCGGCGTCCGCAAGGGGGATCGCCGCGAGCAGTTGCGGAGGCGTCTGGAGCCGTTCTTCACGGAGCACGACGTGCTGCTGACCCCGGCGCTCGCCCGGCGTGGTCCGGCCGCCGCGGCCTGGCACGAGCGGGGCTGGCTGCGCAATGTGCTGGCCAACACGAACTACTCGCCGCTGACTCCGCCCTGGAACCTCACCGGGTGGCCCGCGATGTCGGTGCCGTTCGGAACGCTGCCGAGCGGCGCCCCCTGCGCCGTGCAGCTCGTCGGCCGACCCGGCTGCGAACTGGAACTCCTCGAGCTGGCGGGCCAGTTGGAGCAGGCGCGTCCGTGGCGGCGTACGGCACCGCTGGATTGAACTACAGGGCGCGATACATGATGTGCAGCCCCACCCGCCCGTGCCGGGCGTGCTCGTACGCGTCCGGCACGGTGCCCAGGATCGTGAAGCCGAGCGAAGTCCACAGCTTGACGGCGGGGTTGGTCTCGACGACTGCGTTGAAGACCATGCCCCGGTAGCCGTCGGCCTTCGCCGCGGCGAGGACGTGCTCGGCGAGGGCGCGGCCCGCGCCGAGCCCGGCGTGGTCCGGGTCGACCATGAATCCGGCGTTGGCGATCCGGGCGGCGGGGCCACCGTAGTTGGGGGTGACGTAGGCGGAGCCGACGACCGTCCCGGTGGCGTCCTGGGCGACGTACACGCGCTTGCCCGGCGCCATCCACAGGGCGTGGGCCGCCTCCTCGGAGGTGTCCGGGTCCCACGTGTAGGTCTCGCCCGCGGCGACGATTCGGTGCCAGAAAGGCCAGATCCGCGGCCAGTCGTCGGCCGCGGCTTCTCTGATCAGCATGGACGTGAGTCTGGCACGCCCATGCTGTCATCGTTCGCGATGGGTCCAGCCTCGGCCGGTCAGTCGACGCTGGGCAGGATGTGGGGCTCGGCGAGGTCGTCCTCGTAGCCCGCGAGGCGGATCGGGGCGGACCTGGCCCACACGTCGAGGCTGCCGAGCTTCTTCTCGGGGCCGCCCGCGCGCTCCGTACCGTCCTTGGGCCGCTGATCGCGATTTGTCTTCTCCGGTGTCACCGCGCACTCCTTTTGTGTCGGGTCACCCTCGGGACTTGCAGGGCCAGTCTGTTGCAGGTCGCCTGTTGTCCGCTCGGGGCTGAGTCGAAGGGCAGTTAGGGACGCGGTGGCGCCGGTAACTCTTGTGAGACGAGACCGTGGTGACCGGCTTGTCCCTCGACGGACCGTGGGTGTGGGTGGAACCCCTGCAGGCTGCCCGTCCGGTACAGAGTAACCAAATGAGCGGTCACCCGCTCGATGGGGCTGAAAACATAAGGTAACCGTCTCGAGTCGACCACCGTCCATCAGACCCTGATCTGCGCCTATTTGCTGATGTTTACCCAGCTTCATACCACCTGTTCGGCGTAGCATCCGACCGCTGAGATCGCCTAGACCGATCTGCCGGTCGAACTCGATGTGATGACGACGCTGTTGACGGGCGGGGGCGGGAAGCCGGCCGTCACGACCACCGCTGAACACGGGGCGCAGTTCAAGTCCCGTTGGCCGGTTCGCAAGCCGGCCATGGTCTGCTGGCGCCCGGCAACGGCTTTTCTCGCGGGAGGACCGACGCATGGAGCTGCGCAGCGTCCAGGAGCTGATGGATCTGCTGCACGCCTGCCGGGGCGCCTGGGACACCCCCGGCCGCGGTGGCGACCCGGTCGATCCGCACGACCACGCCCTGCAGACCGCCGCGCTGGTGCGCCGGAGTCGTCCCGCGGACAAGGAACTCCAGGTGGCGGCCCTGGTCCACGACATCGGGCAGCTACTGCGGCCCGCAGACCCCGCCGACCACACCGACCTGGCGGCGGACACGGTGCGGCCGCTGCTCGGCGAGCGGGTCTGCCATCTCGTACGCCTGCACGCCGGCGGACGGGTGAACGCTGTGGACGCTCCCCACGCCGACGACGTGCTCCGCCTGCGCCAGGCGTGCGACGCGGGCAAGGTCGTCGGCCTCGACGCCGGGGTCATGGAGGACTGGCGCACGGTACTGGAACTGGTGGCGGCGCAGCACTCACGACTGGGGGCTGTCGACTGAGGGCCGTCGTCCGGCTCCGGAGGACAAAGGCGCCCGCGACGCGTTGAATGGTGCGCACGGGTGTGCGGCGACAGGCGGGACACCGCAGAGGGACGGCGCTGATCGCAGTCGCCGCGGCCTCCCTGCGACAGCGGAGCCGCTCCCCCACCCCCACGGACACCGAGCGACCGCGGAACGCGTGCGGGACGGCCTGGGCCACGTTCACCCGCTCCTGAGTGAACCGGCTACCACTTCCCGGGCGCGTAGTCCTTCAGGAAGACGCCGTACAGGTCCTCGCCCTGCTCACCGCGCACGATCGGGTCGTACACGCGGGCCGCGCCGTCGATGAGGTCGAGCGGGGCGTGGAAGCCGGCGTCGGCGAGCCGCATCTTGTCGGGGTGCGGGCGCTCGTCGGTGATCCAGCCGGTGTCGACGGCGGTCATCAGGATGCCGTCCTTCTCGAACATCTCCTGGGCGCTGGTGCGCGTGAGCATGTTCAGGGCGGCCTTGGCCATGTTGGTGTGCGGGTGACCGGCGCCCTTGTAGCCGCGGTTGAAGACGCCCTCCATCGCGGAGACGTTCACGATGTAGGTGCGCTTGGCCTGCGCCGCCGCCATCGCCGTGCGCAGGCGGCTGATCAGGATGAAGGGGGCCGTCGAGTTGCAGAGCTGCACCTCGAGCAGCTCGACCGGCGTGACCTCCTCGACGGACTGGATCCAGCTGTTGGTGTCGTGCAGGTCGGGGACGAGACCGCCCGCGTCGATCGCCGTACCGGCCGCGATCCGCTCCAGTGAGGCCGATCCGGACACCAGGGCCAGGTCCGTGACGTCCTGGGCGGTCAGCGCGCCGCCGCCGGCGACCGGGAGCGCGGCCACCGCGCCGGAGCCGAAGGTGCCGATCACCTCGGCGGGCGGCAGCTCACCGGCGGGCAGCGGGCCTGACTCGGCGCCGAGCAGCTCGCTGTACGCCTCGGGAGAGCGTCGTACGGTCTGCGCGGCATTGTTGATCAGGATGTCGAGCGGGCCCGCGGCGGCGACCGAGTCGGCGAGCGCGACGACCTGGGCGGGGTCGCGCAGGTCGATGCCGACGATCTTCAGGCGGCCGATCCACTCGTCGCTGTCGGGCATGGCCTTGAAACGGCGGATCGCGTCGTTCGGGAAGCGCGTGGTGATCGTGGTGTGGGCCCCGTCGCGCAGCAGCCTGAGCGCGATGTACATGCCGATCTTGGCGCGGCCGCCGGTGAGCAGCGCGCGCTTGCCGGTGAGGTCGGCGCGGGCGTCGCGGCGGGCGCGGTTCTCGGCGGCGCAGTTCTGGCAGAGCTGGTGGTAGAAGTAGTCGACCTCGACGTACCGCGTCTTGCACGTGTAGCAGGAGCGCGGGCGCTGGAGTATCCCGGCGATCTCGCCGGCGTCGGTCACGGACGAGGGCAGGATGCCCTCGGTCTCGTCGTCGATGCGCTGGGCGGAGCCGGTGGCGGTGGCCTCGGTGACCGCCTTGTCGTGGGCGGTCTTGGCGGCCCGGCGCTCCTGGCGGCGGCGCTGCTTGACCGTGCGGTAGATGCCCGCGGTGGCGCGGCGCACGGCGATGGCGTCGGGGTGGTCGACGTCGACCTTCTCGAGTTCGTCGAGCACGCTGAGGCAGACGGCCAGCCGCTCCGGGTCGATCCCTGGCCCATAGGACACCTCGTCCATGGCCGCCGGGCCGTCGTCTGTCACCGTCATCGCCGTTGCCGTTCCTCGGGGTTTCGCGCCGCGCTCGAACCGCGTTCGCTTTCGAAGGCGGAATTTTACGGAGCAAGTGGGCAAGGCGCCAAACCCGCGATGATCAGCGGTGCTTTCAGGGGCCGCAGGCGGCGGTCAGGGTCTCCACCTCCTCGGACACCGCGCGGGCCAGCCGGTCGAGGTCGGGCACGGCCTGTGCGTCGGCGACGAGCCCGTAGTGGACACGTCCGCGATACGTCGACACGGCGACCGCCAGCGCCTGGCCGCGGGCCAGCGGGGCGAGCGGATAGACCTCGGTGAGCGGGCAGCCGCCGAGCTTCAGGCCGAGACTGGGCAGCGGCACGCTGGTGACCAGGATGTCGAAGAGGAGCCGGGCCGCCTGGCCGACGGCGGGCCCGCCGAGGCGATGGCCGATCGGCGGCACATGGTCGGCGAGCAGGGCGACGGCGCCCGCCCCCCGGTTGGGCCCCGCGTCCTTGTTGCGGTCCATCGCCGTCCGTACGGCGCGCAGCCGGCCGAGCGGGTCCGGGTCGTCGACGGGGAGCAGTATCAGGTAGCCGGAGAGCCGGTTGCCCTGGGGGTGCGCGGTGCGCGGGCGGCGCCTGGAGACGGGGATCAGGGCGCGGGGCGCGACTCCCTCGCTGCCGTCGCCGCGCTCGTCGAGCCAGCTGCGCAGGGCGCCCGCGACGATGGCGATCAGGACGTCGTTGACGGTGCCGCCGACGCTCTTGCGGACGCGGTGCACATCGTCGAGGTCGAGGGCCACGCCCGCGACGCGGCGGGTGCCGGTGGGCTGCGAGGTCAGCGCGGGCGAGGACCGGACGCCCAGGGTGGCACGGGCGACGGAGGCGCCGATGTCCAGGGCACGGCCCACATCGGAGAGGGTGCCGCGGACGAGGTCCGGCAGCTTGCGGACGTCCGGGAAGAGCCCGCGTGGCGGCTCCACGGGGCGCGGGCGGGGCTCCGGCATGTCCATCGGGTCCATCATGGCGGCGGCGAGCATCAGCGCCCGCAGCCCGTCTGCGAGCGCGTGGTGGAACTTGAAGAACACGGCGAACGACGTGCCGTCCTCACCAGGCAGCACATGCGCCTCCCACGGGGGCCGACCGCGCTGCAGCCGGCGCTCCATGAGGCGTCCCGCGACCCCGTGGAAGTCCGCGGTCGGCGCGTGCAGCCGGACGTGGTCGAGCGGCTCGAAGTCGGGCGCGGGCTCCCGGGTCGCGCTCCCGAAGGCCAGCGGGGAGGCAAGGGGCTGCCAGACGTCGCGGATCCGCATGCGCAGTCCGGGCACCCCGGCCGCGCGGGCCGCGAGCAGGTCGGCGGCGTGCGCGCCCGCGGTGGGCGAGTGCGCCTCGAAGACACCGATCGCGCCGAGGTGCATCGGGTGCTGAGCGGACTCGATGTTCCAGAAAGCCAGGTCGAGTGGTGCGAGGAGGTCGTTAATCAAAGGCTTGCTCTCGCGTCGACGACAGGTGAGCAAGCAGTGAAACCCGGAGAGGTGATTACGGTCAAGTACGATCAAGCTACGCACAGTTAACAGCAGATTAAGTCCCACCCCGTCGAAACGGGTGGGACACAAGGGGCACCTGAGGCCTGTTCAGGACAGGGGGCGCGACCGTGGCGGTCGCGCCCCATCCGGACGGCTCAGCGCCGAAGGGTGAACGCGAGCGGGCGGGAGCGGGCATTCGGAGTACGTGTTCACGACACGAGTTGACCCTTGCCCAGCGCGATCACTCCCCCTTTCGAGACCGTGTAGAGGTCGGCGTCCCGCCCGGGGTTCACGCCGATCGTCGCGCCCGGCGGCACCTCGACGTTCTTGTCGAGGACCGCGCCCCGCACGACAGCGCCCCGCCCTATGTGGACGTTGTCGTGCAGGACCGAGCCCTGCACGACGGCTCCCGGATCGACCACCACGCCGGGCGACAGCACCGACCTCGTGACCTGCCCCCGGATCAGACAGCCCGCACTGATGATCGACTCACCGGCGATGCCCCCGGCGTTGAATCTCGCCGGCGAGAGCTGCCCGGAGTGGGTGTAGATGGGCCAGCTGCGGTTGTACAGGTTGAAGGCGGGGCGTTCGGCGATGAGGTCCATGTGGGCGTCGTAGTACGCGTCGAGGGTTCCGACGTCGCGCCAGTACCCCTGGTCGCGGGTGGTCTCGCCGGGTACGTGGTTGTCGCTGAAGTCGTACAGCTGTGCCTCGCCCCGGTCGGTCAGCATGGGCAGGATCGAACCGCCCATGTCGTGCACCGACGCCTCGTCCTCCGCGTCCCGCTGGAGCGCCTCGACCAGGGCCTTGGTGGTGAAGATGTAGTTGCCCATCGAGGCGAAGACGCACTCGGGGTCGTCCGGGAGGCCCGGCGGATCGGCGGGCTTCTCCAGGAAGCCCCGCACGCTCTGGCCGTCGGTGCCGGGGCTGATGACCCCGAACGACGAGGACTCGGAGCGCGGCACCCGTATGCCGGCCACCGTCACACCCGCGCCGCCCTCGATGTGCTGGGCCAGCATCTGCCGCGGGTCCATGCGGTAGACGTGGTCGGCGCCGAACACCGCGATGTAGTCGGGCCGCTCGTCGTGCACGAGGTTGAGGGACTGCAGGATCGCGTCCGCGCTGCCCAGGTACCAGCGCGGTCCGAGCCGCTGCTGGGCCGGGACCGGAGTGACGTAGTTGCCCAGCAGACTCGACATCCGCCAGGTCGTCGTCACATGCCGGTCCAGGGAGTGCGACTTGTACTGCGTCAGGACGCAGATGCGCAGGATGTCGGCGTTGACGAGGTTGGAGAGTACGAAGTCGACGAGGCGGTACGTGCCGCCGAAGGTGACCGCGGGTTTCGCGCGGTCCGCGGTGAGGGGCATGAGCCGTTTGCCCTCTCCACCCGCAAGTACGATTCCCAGCACCGAAGGTCCACCGCGCATACCGCCGCCCCTCTACGCCCGGTCGAGCCGCCCCCGGTCCACCGGGCCGGCCCTGTTGCTGAACTACACCTGTCCGATGGTTACCCCGGTTTGAGGACTTCCTCGTACAGCTGGACGGTCTTGCGGGCCACCGCGTCCCAGCCGAACTCCCGCACCGCGCGCTCGCGTCCGGCCTCGCCCATCCGCCGGGCCTTCTCGGGGTCGGCGAGCACGGAGTCGAGGGCCAGCGCCAGATCGGCCTCGAAGTTCCCCTCGACCGTCACCAGGACGCCCGTCACGCCGTTCTCGACCACCTCGGGAATCCCGCCGACCCGGGACGCCACCACGGCCGTTCCGCAGGCCATCGCCTCCAGGTTGACGATGCCGAGCGGCTCGTACACCGAGGGGCAGACGAACACGGCGGCGTGCGTGAGGAGTTGGATGACATCGGGGCGCGGCAGCATCTGCGGGATCCAGCGCACTCCCTCGCGTACGCCGCTCAATTCCTGGAAGAGGTCGCGGAACTCCCGGTCGATCTCCGGGGTGTCCGGGGCGCCCGCGCACAGCACCACCTGCACGGCCGGGTCGAGGTGCCGTACCGCGCGCAGAAGTTGGGGCACGCCTTTCTGGCGGGTGATGCGGCCGACGAACAGGATGTACGGGCGGCCGGTGTCGATGCCGATGCGGTCGAGGACGTCCGTCCCCGGGTCCGGGCGGTAGAGGGAGGTGTCGATGCCGTTGTGCACGACGCGCACCTTGGCCGGGTCCAGGGCCGGGTAGCAGGCCAGGATGTCCTCGCGCATGGCGCCGGAGACGGCGATCACGGCGTCGGCGGCCTCGATGGCGGTGCGCTCGGCCCAGCTGGACAGGGCGTAGCCACCGCCGAGTTGCTCGGCCTTCCAGGGGCGCAGCGGCTCCAGGGAGTGGGCGGTCATGACGTGCGGGATGCCGTGGAGCAGCTTCCCGAAGTGGCCGGCGAGATTGGCGTACCAGGTGTGCGAGTGGACGAGGTCGCGGCCTTCCAGGGCGGCGGCGATGGCGAGGTCAACCGAGAAGGTGCGCAGCGCGTCGTTGGCGCCGTCGAGCGAGGACCAGGGCCGGTGGCGCACGACGCCGCCCGCGGCACCCTCTCCCCAGCAGTGCACGTCCAGCTGCGTGAGAGACCTCAACTCCCGGGCGAGGAACTCGACATGGACCCCGGCACCGCCGTACACGTCCGGCGGATACTCCCGGGTCAGCAGTCCCACTCGCACGCAGAACCCCCCCGTAATAGCGTGTGCTGGTGCCCTTCATGGTCACCCAGATGAGGCGGTTGGGGAAGACCACGGACTTAGACCGACCAGCAATTGCCGGTCGGTCTCAGAGAGGGCCCGCCGCCCGGCCCGGCGGGCGGTCGAAGCAGCAGTCGCCGCAGAGTCCGCCGCCGGGGAGGCGGTAGTAGAGGCAGCAGCTGCGGCGGCGGAGCGTGCCGGGGTCGACGGTGCCGGAGAGGTCCGGGTGCGCAAAGAGGTCGGCGGCGAGGCCGCGGGCCCGGTCGGCCACGTCCGTACGGCCGTCGGCCTTGGCCCAGCGATCGAGCTGGCGCCAGGCACCTGCCAGGGCCGAGCCCGCGTTGCCCCACAGCAGGCGTTCCGAGATGCGGTACCGGGATCGCAGGGCCGCCGCCAGCGGGGCGAGGTGGCGGTCTCGTACGACCTCCCCGATCGCCGTGGCGGGCAGGGCGCGCACCTTGGACAGCCACAGGTCGTCCGGAGCGCTGCCGTCCGGATCCCAGTGCAGCAGCTCCGGATCGAGGTCCGGCAGCTGCCCGTACAGCGCGGCGGCGCCGAGCGCGATCGACCACAGCCGGGCCGCGAGGGCCTGCTGCGCCACCGAGACCGCGATACGCGGCTCAGGCGCATGAATACCTTCCGCGACCTTTTGAATGCGGAAAGTTAGCGAATCCGCGTAAACCTCTTCGGGGTCGCCGATCCATGGTGTCGCATAGGCCTGTGCGAGCGTGGGCAGCGGGCCGCGCGGCGGTACGCCGGTGCGTAGTACGAAGAAGCCGCCGAGCGAGCCGAGGGCCGTGAGTTCGGGGTCGAGGTCCACGAAGAGCAGTAGTACCAAGCCCCCTAGGGGATGCCACCACGGGGACCACACCCGGTGTCGCCCACCCAGGGGAGGACAAAGTGCGTTTCGTACTGCATCGGCAGTAGGACTCAATGCCTGCTCAGGTACGACGACGTGAGCGCGTGCGCGAGGCATCGTAGTGGCTATGAAGGCCGATCGTTCGCCGCGACGGGCACACCGCCCGCGCCGCACGCAGAGGAGGGACTCATGAGCGCACTCGCGCTGTCCGTCCTGCTCTCGTTCGTCTCCGCCGTAGCGTACGCGGGCGGCGCGATCGTGCAGGAGCAGGTCGCACTGACCTCTCCCGACCACACGTACGCGCCGATGCGCCGTCCGGGCTGGTGGGCGGCCGTCGCCCTGAGCGGCCTCGGCGGAGTGCTGCACGTGGCGGCGCTCGCCTACGGCCCGCTGAGCCTGGTGCAGCCGCTGGGCGCACTGACCATCGTGTTCGCCCTCCCCATGGCGGCGCTCTTCGTCGGCCGCAAGGCCGGGGCGACCGCCTGGCGCGGCGCGATCATGGCCACGGTGGGCCTCGCGGTGCTGCTGTCCCTGGTCGGCTCGGCCGATGCGCAATCCCTGAGCGACGCACAGATCACGGTGCTGGCCGTGGTGGCGGGTGGCTCGGTGGCGGCGTTCATGGTGGCGGGCCGCGCCGCGCACCGGCACCCGGCCGCGCGCAGTGCGATGCTCGCGGTCGGATCGGGCATCGCCTTCAGCATGTCCTCCGTGTACACGAAGGCGGTCGCGGTGGACTGGTCGAACCAGGTCTCGCTCTCCGACCTGCCCAGCCTCGCCCTCATAGGTGTCTTCGCGACGGCCGGAATGCTGCTGTCTCAGGCCGCCTACCGGGGCGGCGGCCTCGCGGCGCCGCTGGCCACGCTGACGGTCGTGAACCCGGTCGTGGCGGCCGCCGTCGGCATCACGATGTTCGGCGAGACGTTCCGGTACGGCCAGACGGGCACCCTGCTCGCGCTGGGCTGCGGCGTGGTCGCCGCGGGCGGTCTGATCCTCCTCACGACGGAGCAGATCGGCAGCACCCGGCGCACGGCCGATGACGCCGCACCAGCCGCTCCGGCGGCCGGTGGCGCCGATGCCGAATCGAACCCGGCCGTGTCGCCCTCCGTCGAGAAGCTGCTGCTCGCGGGGCTTCCCGAGCAGCGCCACCTCGCTCAGACCGGCGAGGACGGGTTCGCCGCCGACCTGGGGGACAGGTTCGTACCGGCCGAGGACAGGTTCGCCGCGGACCTGGAGGACAGGTTCGTACCGCCTGAGGACGTCTTCGTGCTGACCGAGGACGTCTTCGTACCGGCTCCGGTGGCGGTGCCTGCCGCGGAGGGCTCGTCCGAAGAGGACGGGCCGCCCGGCGAGCCTGCGTATGTCGGCCCCTTGTGCGGGCTCTACATACCGACGCCCGTCCTCGACCACCACCGAACCTGCGTCAAATCCTGACGCCGCCCGCCCTCAAGTAGGCCGCCGGGTCGATGTCAGAACCGAAGCCGGGCCCCGTCCGCACCTCGAAGTGCAGATGCGGGCCCGTGCTGTTGCCCGTGGAGCCGGAGCGGCCGATCCGCTGGCCGCCCACCACGCTCTGCCCGTCCTTCACGGAGATCGCCGACAGATGGGCGTACTGCGTGAAGTGGCCGTCGGCGTGCCGGATCACCACCTGGTAGCCGAACGAGCCGCCCCAGCCCGCGGTGACCACGTGGCCCGCGGCGACCGCCTGCACCGAGGTGCCGGTCGGCACGGGGAAGTCGACGCCCGTGTGGTAGCCCTTCGACCAGGACGCACCGGCAGCACGGTAGGGCGTGCCGGTCGCGGCCTTCACGGGGGCGACGAGGGTGTGGGTCTTCTTGACGGGGTCCGAGGAGGTCTTCTTGACCGAGGACTTCTCCGTCGGCGCGGGCGCGCTCTCCGTGTGCGCGGGCGCCTGGGTCTTGCCGCGCAGGTTCAGCCGCTGGCCCGGCAGGATCAGGTCCGGGTCGGAGCCGACGGCCTTGCGGTTCGCGGCGTACAGCTGCTGCCAGCCGCCCTGGACGTTGCGGGAGTCGGCGATGCCGGAGAGCGTGTCGCCGTGGATGACGGTGTACATCTCGGCGGTGCCGGCCTGTGACTGGGGCGTGGTCTGCGGTTGTACGTCGCGGACGGAGCGCTTGGCCGTCTGGGGCGCGGTGCTGGACGGGTCGGCGGTGGGGCTGATGTCGGGGGTGTCGCCACCCCGGGTGAGGCCCGCGCGGACCGAGCAGACCGGCCAGGCACCGGGGCCCTGGCCCTTCAACACCTTCTCGGCAATGGCGATCTGCTGGTCCTTGGTGGCCTGATCCGCGCGCTGTGCGTAGACCTTGCCGCCGTAGGCCTCCCAGGTGGACTGGGTGAACTGCAGTCCGCCGTAGTAGCCGTTGCCGGTGTTGATGCTCCAGTTGTTGGTGGATTCGCAGGCGGCGACCTTGTTCCAGGTGTCCACGTCGGCCGCGTGCGCGACGCCGGTGCCGATGAGCGGGAGTGCCATTCCGGCGCCGCCCGCGGTGACGGTGAGTGAGGCGCGATTGATCCTGTTCGGCTGATACCGGCGGTGCCGGCCGCGTACGGCCATGTGGGAGCCCCCTAGACATGCGTCAGGAGCGGCAAAAGTAAGCGCTGCGAACAGGCCATGACAAGGGTGCAATCGGTCGTACTGCGCCGCCAGGTGGCCTGGATGAGCCTCCGCTGACGTTGGGTCACTTCGCCGCAGGCGGCGGCGAGTGAGGTGATGCCGGGTCGTTCGGGCGGTCTGTCGGCCGCCTCCGCGGCCTGACCTTCACACGGACAATCAACCACGCCGTCGCAGGCGGCCCGATCCGCATAGGTGCCCCAGACCTCTCCCGGGTAGCCTGATCAAGGCCCGCAGGCTTCCTCCGACCGTCGTCGTCTGCGCGCAGCAGAGCCTGATCACAGCGGCGATCGCCGCTGACACTCGGGCATACCGGCGACCGGACCGGTGAAAGCCGCCGCCCTGCCGACACACCCGGCGATGAGGCACCAAGGGGTTCTTCTGCGTACACACCCTCGACGCGTCAGGATGGCCAGAGGCAGCACTGACGAGTACGACTGACAGCACCGAACAGCAGCACCGATTACAGGACCTCTTGCAGGACCTCTTAGGAGCCAACCGTATGAGCACTTCAGCCCAGATCGGCGTCACTGGTCTCGCGGTCATGGGGCGCAACCTCGCCCGCAACTTCGCACGCAACGGCTATACGGTCGCCCTCCACAACCGCACCGTGGCCCGGACCAACGCGTTGGTGGAGGAATTCGGCCATGAGGGCGAGTTCGTGGCGGCGGAGACCGCGAAGGAGTTCGTGGCCGCACTGGAGCGACCGCGACGCCTGGTGATCATGGTGAAGGCCGGTGAGCCGACCGACGCGGTGATCCAGGAGTTCGCCCCGCTCCTGGAGCCCGGCGACATGATCATCGATGGTGGCAACGCGCACTTCGCGGACACCCGGCGCCGGGAGCGCGAACTGCGCGGCCAGGGCATCCACTTCGTCGGCACGGGCGTCTCCGGCGGCGAGGAGGGCGCGCTGAACGGGCCGAGCATCATGCCGGGCGGCTCGCCCGAATCGTACGAGTCGCTCGGCCCGATGCTGGAGAAGATCTCCGCGAAGGCGGCCGACGGCGCTCCCTGCGTGACGCACGTCGGTCCCGACGGAGCCGGGCACTTCGTGAAGATGGTGCACAACGGCATCGAGTACGCCGACATGCAGCTGATCGGCGAGGCGTACCAGCTGCTGCGCGATGTCGCCGGGTACTCCCCCGCGCAGATCGCCGACATCTTCCGCACCTGGAACACCGGTCGGCTCGACTCTTACCTGATCGAGATCACGGCCGAGGTCCTGTCGCACGTGGACGCGGCGACGGGCAAGCCGTTCGTGGACGTGGTGGAGGACCGGGCGGAGCAGAAGGGCACCGGTCGCTGGACCGTGCAGATCGCCCTCGACCTGGGCGTGCCGGTCTCCGGTATCGCGGAGGCGGTCTTCGCCCGCTCGCTGTCGGGGCACGCCGATCTGCGGGCCGCCTCGCGCGGGCTCGCGGGCCCGAAGGCGACGCAGCTCGGGGAGTCCGAGGCGGCGGCCTTCGCGGACCGGGTGGAGCAGGCGCTGTACGCCTCGAAGATCGTGTCGTACACGCAGGGCTTCCACGAGATCAGCGCGGGCAGCGACGAGTACGACTGGAACATCGACCTCGGCGCCGTCTCCTCGATCTGGCGCGGCGGCTGCATCATCCGGGCTGCCTTCCTGGACCGTATCCGGGCCGCGTACGACGCCCGGCCCGATCTGCCGAGCCTGCTGTCCGACGACACGTTCGCACAGGAGATCGCGGCGGCTCAGGACGACTGGCGGGAGGTCCTCGTGGCCGCCACCCGCCAGGGCGTGCCCGCGCCTGGTTTCTCCGCGGCCCTCGCCTACTACGACGCGCTGCGCGCCGAGCGTCTGCCCGCCGCTCTGACGCAGGGGCAGCGGGACTTCTTCGGGGCGCACACGTATCGCCGGACGGACCGGGAGGGGTCGTTCCACACGCTGTGGGGCGGCGACCGGTCGGAGGTCGAGGCCTGAGCGCGGTCGACATGCGCCACTGAGGCCGTCATGTCCCCGGTTCCGGGGACATGACGGCCTCGCCGCGTGCGACGGGGTCCATGGGGTCCATGGACCCCGTCGAGTTTCAGGAGAGCGGTCGCGGTTCGGGCTCCGGCACCGGCTCGGGGCCCGGCGGCTGCGGGATCGGGGACGGGGGCGGTGTGGGCTCCGGTGCCGGGTGGGGGCCCGGAGCCGGGTCCGGGACAGGCTGCGGTTCCGGGAAGGGCTGCGGGCGGTCCGGGCCCGGCCCGGGTGTCGGGCCCGGCCTCACCGGATCGGGGAACGGATGCGTCATGGTGTCCTCCAGCCAGTCGGTACATCGGCCCTGGGACTTGTCCCACACGTACCCGGTCCGCGCGCACCCACTCACCCCGTCGCGCGAGGGATGCGGACCAGGTGGGTCTACTCGACGTGCGCCACCGTCACCTACTGCACCGCGTCCGCCCCGGCGGCGAGACCCCGGCGGGGGCTCGACAGAACCGGGATCGAGGTCGTGGTCAGATGCTGGGCCGGAGCCATGGACCCCTGGGCGAGGACGATCGCGTCGGCGTCGGTGACCGCGTCGGTGGCGGCCGCCACGGCGCGGGCGCAGCCGTCCGTGTCGCCTGCCTCGAAGAGCGTCCACGCGCCCTCGACCAGCACGGTACGGACCTCGACGGGACGCCCGGCACGACGGGCCTCCTCCTCGACGAGGGCGACCGTCGGCTCCAGCGTGCTCTCCACGGTCGCGAGGACGACGACGCGCGGGCCCGCGGCCACCGCGGCGGCGGCCATCGGCCGGTCCGAGCGGAGCACGGGCACCGCTGCGCCCGCCCGTTCCGCGACGTCTCCAATGGTCGAGCAGGTGCACAGCACGGCCCGCGCGCCCTCCGCGGCGGCCCGGTCGAGCACCGCCCGCACCTCCTCGGCCACCGCGTCCGGGCCCTCGATCCGAGCCCGGGCCAGCAGTCCCTCGTCCACGAAGTGCCGCAGCCGCAAACCCTCGTGCGCCTCGTCGCGCAGCGCGTCGAAGACGGGGACGTGAGCGGGCGAGGTGTGCAGCAGAGCAAGCGTTCCGGGCCGGGACTTCACCGACGCCCCGTCGTCAGAAACGCCGGTCATCAGAAGCGGCCCGGATGTGCCTTGAGCCACTGCACCGCCGCCTCCCGCAGCTCCGGGGCGGCCACCGGAGCCTCCTCGGGGTGGCGTGCCGCCCACTTCACGACGTACGGGCACAGCGGCGCGACCACGATGCCCTCGCGCGCGGCGATGGCGTACAACTCGCGGGCAAGGGAGCCCGCGATGCCCTGCCCCTCGTGCTCGGGTTCCACGATGGTGTGCACGGGGACAAGGGCGCGCGCGGGGGCTTCGAGGACGAAGTACTCGATGTGGCCGACCACTTCCTCCCCGGCCAGCGCCTCCAGGCGTCCGCCCGCCCGGTCGTCGCGGATCTTGATGTCGCTCATGGGTACTCCTTCGCGTCCTCGGGTCCTCTGTCGTCCGACTCCCATGGCAGGGTTTCAGGCAGAGGTTCAGCCGGTGACTGCCTGTGGACTGCGCTCCTGGTCCGAGCCCGGCACCGGCTCGGACGGATCGGCCCCCAGGGCCACCATCCGGTTGTCCCGGTCCACGTGCACGACCCGCGGCCGCAGCGCCCGCGCCTCGGCGTCGGAGACCTGAGCGTAACTGATGATGATCACCAGATCTCCGGGACGGACGAGATGGGCCGCCGCCCCGTTGATCCCGACCACTCCGGAGCCGCGCTCGCCCTCGATGACGTACGTCTCCAGGCGGGCGCCGTTGGCGATGTCGACGATGTGGACAAGCTCACCGGGCAGCAGATCGGCGGCGTCGAGGAGGTCGGCGTCGATGGTGACGGATCCGACGTAGTGCAGATCGGCCTGCGTGACCGTGGCACGGTGGATCTTCGACTTGAACATTGTACGAAACACGGAAAAACTCCCGATTCGTCTGCTCCCTGCCTGCTTTTTACAGGTCAAGGGCGGTCTCCGGAGCGTACAACGATTCGCATTTTCGGTCAGCTGCCCCAGGTGTTTCAGGACTCACACTGACCCGTTGCCGACTATCCTGATGAACCATCAGCCCTGGGGGCCATGAGCCGCCGACGGGCCGGTTGCCGCACCGCTCCGGTGGACGACACGGCCGCAACAGCGATTCACAAGCGCGTGGTCGTGGCCCACGGCGAGTGGTTGACGCGCTCGGGAATGGTGGCCTTGACGCCCCGCCGCCGCGGGTAGGCGCGGAACGTGAAGTCGTTGTGGGTGCCTGCGGTGACCGGGAACGCCAGGGGCCGGCCGCGTCCGTCGCAGGCAGATGGATCTTCTTCGCCAGACCGCCGGGGGAGCGTCCGAGTCCACGTTCGTCGAGCCCCCTTTCGCGGCAGAGCACTGATGGGTGCGGACAACGGTGGAGTCCAGGGCAAACCAGCCGGTCCACCTTGGTGGCGCTCTGGGCCGACTGTGAGCCGGTGGAGAAGCGGCCTGCCGTCGAAGATTTCCTGCGAGCCTGGGAAGTCAGGCCGTACGAGCCGGCTGCCCGCGGCCAGCACCAGCTTGTCGTAGGCCAGGTCCAGCACTCCTGGACGCCGCCGACCTCAGCCCGACGGACGAGCGCCAGCTCGCCCAGGCCGGCCTGCTGCGCGGTCAGATCATGTTCGCCTCCAGGAGCACCGGCACCCGCCTGAGAGCGGCGGGGCCGGATCCTCCGACATATAGAGGAAGGCGCGGCTGATTACTGCCCGGCCGTGCCTGGTCCCGAGGTGATCGTGTCGACCGGGTACGACGAAGTCTTCCCGGTCTGCGCAGCGACGGAGCGCGGGGCGTCGGCCGCGGCCGGGCGCGCGAGAAATGGCGCCGGGCCACCACCGAGGAGGGAGCTTTCCTCGGCGCGGGCGTGTGCGCCGAGAAGAACGTGATGATCGCGGGCAAGCAGCACTTCGGAGCCGGCCCGGCGCATTCCGCGCCACCGCGGCACGCCACCGAGGCGCACAACAGTGTGACAATGAGGGCGAGCGGTCCAACACTGTGTCACATTGTTGTTCTGCATTTGCCCAACCGTCGAACTTCGTTGATGTATAAACCAGTTGTGGACGGAGACTCTGCCCGCCTGCGTGCAGGTCACCCCACGCCGTCCCCGGGACCGTTTCGTCGCGGGGCTGTCACAGGAGAGGAAGAGTTGTGACCAACGCATTAGAACCCGTCGAGGTCGGCACCATCACGGCGGCGAACCGGGTGTTCATGGCCCCGATGACGCGTAACCGCGCCACGCCGGACGGACGGGCCACCGACATCATGGTCGACTACTACACCCAGCGGTCCAGTGCCGGTCTGATCGTCACCGAGGGCATCCAGCCGAGCGTGGTCGGCCAGGGCTACATCTCCACGCCCGGCCTGCACAACGCCGAGCAGGTCGCCGCCTGGCGAGCCGTCACGGACGCCGTGCACGCTGCGGGCAGCATGATCTTCGCCCAGATCATGCATACGGGCCGCGTGGGCCACCCTCTGCTGACGGGTCTGACCCCCGTGGCTCCGTCCGCAGTGGCTGCGCCGGGTGTCACGTACACCGCGGAAGGCCCCAAGGACAACGGTGTCCCACGTGAGTTGACCGAGGAGGAAGTCCTCCGGACCATCGAGGACCACGCCACCGCCGCCCGCAACGCCGTCGACGCCGGATTCGACGGCGTGGAGATCCACAGCGCCAACGGCTACCTTCTCCAGCAGTTCCTCTCCGACAACGTCAACCTGCGGACGGACCGCTGGGGCGGCAGCGTCGACAACCGCGTCCGCTTCCCGGTCGAGGTCGTCAAGGCCGCCGCGTCGGCCATCGGCGCGGAGCGGGTCGCCCTGCGTATCTCCCCCGGGAACACCGACCTCGGCATCGTGGAGAGCGACCCGGCGGGGCTGTACGCCACGCTGCTCAGCGCCCTGTCCGACCTGTCCCTCGCCTACGTCCACATGCGCGAGACCGGGGAGCGCGACCTCACGCGCAAGATGCGCGCCGCCTGGCCGGGCACGTTCGTTCTCAACCCCCTCTACGACGAGCACGCGCCGCACGTGGCGGTGGCCGAGGTGCTGGGAGAGGGCATCGCCGACGCGGTTGCCCTGGGCCGCCCCTACCTGGCCAACCCGGACCTCATCACCCGGCTCAGGACCGAGGGCCCGTACAACACGGCCGATCCGAAGAGCTTCTACGGCGGCGACGCGACCGGTTACACCGACTACCCGACCCTCACGCCCGCCTGACGCACTTCCTTCGGCCAAGCCGCGCTGCGCTCCCCAGCCCTGGCGAGAGGGGGAGCTCACGGGGCCGAGGCGCCGCCGGCGAGCGTCTCGCCGGCGGCGATGCGCAGCTGCGCCTGCACGACCCCGGCACTGCCGGTCCGCCTCCTCCCCGGACTCAGGCCGGCCACGCAGGCCCGTGTCCCCGCCGGTGACGGCCTGCGCGGTGGCGTCCACGACCTGGCGGTCGCTGCTGGTGTCACCGATGAGGAAGCGCCGGTCCCCGACGCCGGCGCCGCCTTACTCGCCCAATCTGTGAGGGTCTGCACCACGCCCCGCCCCCGCCCCCGCCGCGCGGCGGGGGCGGGGCGTTCGCGTTGAATCCCGGGGCGTCCTTTCGGCTCTGGTGGGCGCCCCGGGCAGCTTGCGCCGTCACATGGCGGCGCGAGCACTCCACAGCTCGGGGAACACGGGCAGGTCCAGGCTGTGGCGCAGCCAGGCGACGGCGTCGGTACCGTAGAAGCCCGGCTTGGTCCCGTAGGTGCGCTGGGTGACGGTCAGATGGCCCTGCTTCCAGCGGGTGAAGCAATCGGCAACACGGATCAATGCCTCGCCCAGCTCACGCAGTTCGCCGAGGGACCCGTCCCCGTAGACCCGCGTCCAGGCCGCCTCGACCTCCGGCCGCGCGGCGTACGGTTCGGTGTAGTCCCGCCGAACGGCCGAGTCGGGCAGCGGCACTCCGCAGCGGTACAGCAGGGCGAGAACCTCGTCGTACAGGCTGGGTTCGCCGAGTGCCTGCCTGAGCTCCTCGTGGATCCGCGGTGTGGGCTCGTGCGGCGCCAGCATCTCCGGGGACTTCAGGCCCAGCAGGAAGTTCAGATGGCGGTACATCGGCGACTGAAGGGACGATGAGCCGCCAAGGTGGGCCAGGATCGGGTTCCAGTCCGCCGGCGTCATGTCGGTGTAGCTCTCCCACGTGCCCTCCAGAGCGCGCAGGTGGGCCGCGCTGCGGCTCAGGGTGCGCAGCGCGTCGGCGACGTCGTCGGCGCGGATTTCCTGCCGCGCCCTGCCGAGCTCGTGGCACAGCAGTCCGAAGTAGAGTTCCATCACCTGGGAGCTGACCAGAAAGGCCATCTCGTAAGGGGTCTCGGTGACGGGCTGCTGCAGATTGTGTAACTGCTGGACCTGGAAGTAGTCGAGGTACTTCGTGGTTCCATCCGATACGCCCGATATGGCGGTCGAAGGGCGGAGATCACGCCATGATGCGTCGGCCATGAGAAATGGGTCCCTCTCGGAAACGAGGGCGCGTAGCGGCTCTCGCACGCCGTGGCACCGGCGGACCTCCGTGCGCCCGGCCTGACCACGGGTAACCGCCCCGGCAAGGGCGGAGGCTCAAGAGAGCTTACCAATGTTCAAACGTCAATAACACTGTGTCAGCCGACAGTGTCAAACTGGCCCCGATGGCGGCCCGAGGGCCGTCCTCTCACACACCCCAGCCCACAGCGGTAAGCGACCCGCGTCTCCACACACAGGGACAGCTCGGACAGCACCGGGTGCGACCCGGGATCCGGCCAACACAGGGCAATCCGCTGGAGCGAGGACACTGGCCGCCGCCGCATCGTTCACTACCGTCTACGACTACGGCCTGGACTGCGCTGCCGGATGCCCTCCTCGACGCTGCGGGGCCACTCGTGTGTAGGGCAGATACATCAGGTCTCGCCTTCACGGTGAGGCGGTGTATCAGGAGGTGTGGAAGCGGGCAAACCGAACGTGGTGATGTGAGAGATGTGCTGTGGTACGCCGAGGAGCAATGGTGCGCCGCCGACCGGCCAGGTCGCGCCCGCCCGCAGGGGTTCACAGCACCAAGAGCACAGATCGGGGTGTCTGCTGCCCGGTTGTCCACGAGGGCCCCGGCTGGGGCCCTCGGACATCCGGACCACCCGCCGTGCCTCGTCTGTCGGTGCGGCACGGCAGCACGCAAGAGCGGCGGGTCGCGAAA
>NZ_JBEZLR010000045.1:0-71109 GCF_040652275.1 Streptomyces sp. NPDC048275 | reverse complement strand
GCCTTGCGGTCCAGCTTGCCGTTCGCGGTCAGCGGGAGCACGTCCAGTGCCATGAACGCGGACGGAATCATGTAGGCGGGCAGAGTGGTCGTCAGATGCTCGCGCAGTTCCTCCACCGGCGTGGCGGTGGTGCCGGTGGTGTAGGCGACGAGCCGGTCGTCCCGGACGATCACCGCGGCCTGCTCCACACCGTGGTGGGTCCTCAGCAGTGCCTCGATCTCACCCAGCTCGATGCGGAACCCGCGCAGTTTGACCTGGTCGTCGGCGCGCCGCAGATACTCCAGCTCGCCGTCGGCCGTCCAGCGCACAACGTCACCCGTGCGGTACATGCGCGAACCGGCCGCACCGAACGGATCGGCCACGAAGCGTTCGGCGGTGAGGGCGGGGCGGTGGAGGTAACCGCGCGCCACACCCGCACCGGCGATGTAGAGCTCGCCGGGCACGGTGGGTGGTACGGGCTGGAGGTGGGCGTCGAGGACGTACAACCGGGTGTTGGCCAGGGGGTGTCCGATCGTCACCGCCCCACCCGCACGCAACGCCGCGGCCGTGGACCAGATCGTGGTCTCGGTGGGCCCGTACACGTTCGTGACGTGGGCGGCGGCCCGGGTCAGCTGATCGGCAAGGTCGACGGGCAGAGCTTCGCCACCGACCAGGACCCGCACGCCCGCCAACGCACCCGCCGCCCCCGGATCAGCAGTGACCGACCGCCACAAGCTCGGCGTGGCCTGCATGACCGTCACCCGCTCACCCGCCAGCAGAGCCCGCAACCCCTCCGGGTCATGAACCAGCCCCGACGGAGCCACCACAACCGCGGCACCCGCAGTGAGCGGAGCGAACAACTCCAGACCCGCGATGTCGAACCCGATCGTCGTCACCGCCAACAACCGGTCCCCACCCACAAGCGGCACCCGCTCCCGCATGTCGGCAAGCAGGTTGGCCAGCGCCCCACGCGAAACGACCACACCCTTGGGCCGACCCGTCGAACCGGACGTGTAGAGCACATAAGCGGCCTGCTCGCCGGCCACCACCTCGGGCAGCGTCACCTCGGCCGCAGGCTCCCGCTGCCCCGCCTCAGCCAGCCACCGCTCATCCAGCACCAGCACCGGCCGCGTCTCACCCCGCATGAACTCAAGACGGTCGGCCGGGAAATCAGCATCCAACGGCAGATACGCACCCCCCGCCTTCAGCACGGCGAGCAGAGCGATGACCAGGTCACTGGAGCGCGGCAGCACGACGGCGACGTACCGCTCCGCCCCCACCCCCGCCTCCACCAACAACCGCGCCACACGCTCACTCCGCGCATCCAACTCCGCGTACGACACCGACACACCGTCGAACACCACCGCCGACGCGTCCGGTGTTTGTGCTGCTTGGGCGCGGAATTGGTGGATGAGGTCGTGTGTGGGGGTGAGGTCGGTGATGGTGCCGTTGGCCCAGTGGCCGAGGACGGATTGCTGTTCGTCGGTGTCGAGTACGTCGATCTGGGCGACCTTGGTTTCTGGTGTTGTCGCCACCGTTTCCAGTACGCGGACGAACCGTCGGGTCAGCCGCTCGGCGGTCTCCTCGTCGAACAGATCCGCACTGAACTCCAACACCGCGTGGATCCCCGACGCGGAACCGTCATCGCCGTGCTGTTCGCCCAGGTTGAGGGAGAGATCGAACCTGGATACGTCCGACCCGATGGCCTGCTCGGCGACCTCTGCCTCCGGCCAGGAGGCGAGTGAGCTCGTCGCCGCTCGGGAGTCCAGGTTGTGCAGGGTGAGCATGGTCTGGAAGAGGGGGTGGCGTGAGGCCGACCGTTCGGGGTTGAGGATCTCGACGAGGCGTTCGAAGGGGATGTCCTGGTGGGCGTAGGCGGCGAGGTCGGTTTCGCGGACGCGGGCCAGGAGCTGGGTGAACGTAGGGTTGTCACTCAGGTCGGTGCGCAGGACGAGGGTGTTGACGAAGAACCCGACGAGGTTCTCGACGGCGTCATCCGTACGCCCGGCGATGGGTGAGCCGATCGGGATGTCGGTGCCCGCGCCGAGCCGGGACAGCAGGACCGCGAGTGCGGCTTGCAGGACCATGAAGGTGCTGGCCTGGTGTGCGCGGGCGAGGCGGGTGATGTCGGCGTGCAGTTCGGCGGGGATGTCGAAGGTGACGGTCCCGCCGTGGTGGGTCGGCGTGGCGGGGCGGGGCCGGTCGGTGGGCAGTTCCAGCTCGGCCGGGAGATCGGCCAAAGCGCTTTGCCAGTGGGCGAGTTGGCGGGAGATGGCGGAGTCGGGATCGTCCTCCGAGCCGAGGACCTCGCGCTGCCAGAGGGTGTAGTCGGCGTACTGGACCGGCAACGGCGCCCAGCCAGGAGCCGCGCCCTGGATGCGGGCCGTATAGGCGGTGGTCAGATCGCGGGCCAGAGGTGTCAGCGACCAGCCGTCCGCGGCGATGTGGTGGACGACGAGGAGCAGGACATGCTCGTCCGGTGAGAGCTGGAGGAGGGTGGCGCGCAGCGGCAGGTCGCTCGTGAGGCCGAAGGGCCGGGCCACCACCGTGCGCAGGGCCTCCGCGAGCCCGCCTTCGGTGACGGTCTGGACGTCCAGGGCAGGCCGGGCCCCGTCCGCGCCGAGGACGATCTGGTGGGCGCCGAGTTCGTCGTCCTGCCTGAACACGGTCCGCAGGGCTTCGTGCCGCTCCACGACATCCGTGAGCGCGGCTTTCAAGGCTTCCTGGTCGAGAGCGCCGGTCAGGCGGAGGGCGACGGGGATGTTGTAGAGGGCGCTGTCGGGCTCGTACTCGTGCAGGAACCACAGTCGCTGCTGGGCGTACGACAGAGGCAACCGTTCCGGACGTACCGTACGAGCCACGACCGCCGTTCGGGCCGATGCGGCTCCCGCGAGAGCCTCGGCCAGGCCGGCCACCGTCGGCGTCTCGAACAGGGCACGCACGGCCAGCTCGACACCGAGAGCGCTGCGGATGCGGGACACCAGCTGGGTGGCGAGCAGGGAGTGTCCGCCCAGGTCGAAGAAGCTGTCGTCGATGCCCACCCGGTCCAGGCCCAGTACGTCCGCGAACAGGCCGCAGAGGATCTCCTCCTGGCCGGTACGCGGTCGCCGTGCCGATTCGATCGCGCTGTCGTAGTCCGGCATGGGCAGGGCTCGGCGGTCCAGCTTGCCGGTGGGGGTCAGCGGTAGTTCGGGCAGCCGTACGACCGCTGCCGGCACCATGTGGTTGGGGAGCCGGTCGGCGACGTACCGGCGAAGCGCGGCGGAATCCGCCTCATCGTCGGCGCCACCCCCAGCGCCATCGGCGCCGGAGACATGGGCGACGTAGGCGACCAGGCGTTTGTCGCCCGGTCGGTCCTCCCGCAGGATGACCGCCGCCTGGGCCACGGTCTCGTGGGCCCCGAGCAGCGACTCGATCTCGCCGAGCTCGATGCGGAAGCCGCGCAGCTTGACCTGGTCGTCGGCCCGGCCGATGAACTCGAGCAGGCCTTCCTCGGTCCAGCGGACCACGTCACCGGTGCGGTACATGCGCGAACCGGCCACGCCGCCGAAGGGGTTGGCCACGAAGCGTTCCGAGGTGAGGCCGGGACGGTTGAGGTAGCCGCGGGCCACGCCGGCGCCCGCGACATAGAGCTCTCCGGGGATTCCGACGGGGACCGGACGGAGGGCCGCGTCCAGGACGTACACCTGGGCGTTGGAGACGGGCGTGCCGAGTTCGGCGGGAGCGGCGTCGCGTACGACGCCGGTGACGCTGTCGGCGGTGCACTCGGTCGGGCCGTAGAAGTTGAAGGCGATCAGGCCGTCCACCGCGGTCAGTTGGTGACGTAGGGCCTCGCCGATGGCCTCGCCGCCCAGGACCACGAGTGACGGACGGTGCCGGTCCGGGCTCAGCATGCCTGCGGAGATGAGGTGTTGGCACTCGGACGGGGTCATGTCGACGACATCGATGCGCTGTTCGTGGACCTGGCGGGCGAACGCCTCCGGGTCGTGGCGTGTGTCGTCGTCGAACAGGTGCAGTTCGTGGCCGTGCGCGGCCATCCACAGGAACAGGCCCCAGGACGCGTCGAAGGAGAAGGAGGCCGTGTGCGCCATGCGCAGTCGACGGCCGCCGACCGACTCCAGCACCGGCGTGAGGACTTCGTACTGGTGATGGTGGAGCAGGTTGGTGAGGCTCGCGTGGGTGATCAGGGCTGCCTTCGGGCGGCCGGTCGAACCGGAGGTGTAGAGGATGTACGCGCCATTGGCGGGCGTCGCATGTCCCGAGACCGGCGTGGTGTTCGGCGCCGCGGCCAGGGCGCGCTGCGTCTCGGCGCTGTCCAGGCGGATCACGGGGACGCCCGAGCCGTCCAGTACGGCGACGCGGTCGGCGGCGGCGTCGACGGTCACCACGAGAGCGGGGGCCGAGTCCGTCAGCATGAACGAGGTGCGGTCGGCGGGGTATTCCGGATCCACGGGGAGGTAGACCGCCCCGGCCTTCATCGCGGCCAGCAGGGCGACGATGGAGTCCACCGAGCGCGGCAGTACCACGGCCACGACGTCCTCGGGGCCGATGCCGTGCTCGACGAACAGCCTGGCCAGCCGGTTCACGCGTGCGTCGAGTTCCCGGTAGGTGACGCGCGTGTCCTGGAAGACCACCGCGGTCTCGTCCGGGGTCCGGGCCACCTGGGTCTCGAAGAGCCGGGGCAGGATGTCGGCGGGCACGGGGCGCTCGGTGCGGTTCCAGTCGACGAGCATGCGTCGGCTCTGCTCGGGGTCGAGGGCGTCGACGCGGCCGGTCGGCGTGTGCGGGGCGGTGAGCAGCAGCCGCAGGATGCGCAGCAGGTGCGCGGCCAGTTCGTCGGCCCGGTCGCGGCGGAACACGTCAGGCCGGTAGTCCAGCTGGAACCGCAGCGTGGAGTCGGGCATGGCCACGAGGCCCAGCGGATAGTGCGTGGCGTCGTAGCCCTCGGTACGCAGGACCTTGAGGCCGCCGGAGGCCTGGTCCAGGTCGGTGACGTCCAGGGGATAGTTCTCGAACACCATGGAGGTGTCGAAGAGTTCACCCACACCGGCCAGGCGCTGGATCTCGGCGAGTCCGAGGTGCTGGTGGGCGAGCAGGTGGCTCTGCTCCTCCTGGAGCCGGGCCAGCATCGCCGAGAGGGGTTCCTCGGGGCGCAGCCGCAGGCGCAGCGGCAGCGTGTTGATGAAGAGGCCGACCATGTCCTCGACACCGTCGAGTTCTGCCGGGCGGCCGGAGACGGTGATGCCGAACACCACGTCGTCGAGCCCGGTGATCCTCGACAGGAGCAGTGACCAGGCCCCCTGGACCACGGTGTTGAGGGTCAGACCGTGCTCACGGGCGAACGCGGTCAGCGCCCGCGTCTCCCCCTCGTCCAGGCCGAACCGGACGTGCTCCGGGACCACCGGTGGCTGCCCGGGGGCGAGCGACGCGACCCGGGTCGGTTCCTCGAGGCCGGCCAGAGCCTCGGCCCAGGCCTTGCCCGCGGCTTCGGCGTCCTGGTCGGCGAGCCAGGTGAGGTGATCGCGGTACGGGCGCGGGCGGGGGAGGCCGGAGGAGTCCCCCTTGGCCAGGTAGAGCGCGAACAGTTCCCTCATCAGGATCTGCATCGACCAGCCGTCGAGCAGAATGTGATGGTTGGTCAGGACAAGGCGATGGCGCTGCTCACCCAGGTGGATGAGGGTGAACCGCACCAACGGGGCCTGCCCCAGGTCGAAGCGGCGGTCGCGGTCCTCGAGCGCCTCGGCCTCGGCGCGGCCGGCCCGTTCCGGCTCCGGAAGGGCGGTGAGATCGACGGTGCGCCAGGGGAGTTCGACCTCGCGCAGCACCAGCTGAGCCCACTCGCCCGAATTGCGCTGACGGAAGGCCACCCGGAGATTCGGATAGCGGGTGAGCAGCGCCGCGGACGCGGTCCGCAACGCGTCGGTGTCGAGCGGTCCTTCGAAGTCCGTCGTCACCTGAGCCACGTAAACGTCGGTGGCGGTCCCCTCGAGGATGTTGTGGAAGAGCAAGCCTTCCTGAAGGGGGGACAGCGGGTAGATGTCCTCGATCTTACGTGGCCGTCGCGTCACTGCCATCTCTCCCACTCGGACCGCATTTTATCGCTGTGGCCAGCGTCGCAAATACGGCTGGCAGCAATATCGGTCAGCAACCTATTCGTTCGAGCGGGTGGCCTGTCAAGGCGAAACCGGGGCCTTTAACCCGTGCCTTAAACACGGTTGTCGAAAGATGGTTTGCGGACGTCCGACTTCAACCCCACCCTTAAATAGGAGAGTTTCGGGAGTGCTCTTCTGAACCGGTGCTAGGGTCACGGCACTTGCGGTGGAGCTGGAGGTGAAATGGCGGATCAGGCGGATCACGAGATGAAGGAGAAATTTGTCTCCTGGCTGCTCGGGGATTCCTTCACCTGCCTGGGGGCGCGTGCCGCACTGCGTCAGAACACGCTCGTCATGCGGGTGTACGAGGAGTTGGACGCGGCGGATTGTACGGATGAACTTCACCGGGATCTGGTCGCCTTCGCCGAAGAGTATCTTGCCGTGGGGCATGAATTCGCTTCGTTCGTGGCGCTCTTCCGGGGGCCCCGGATACGCGATGAAGAGGAATTCGAAGAGGCACTCTGGAAGCAGTTGGGCCGTCTGCACCGGGTCGATGTGAGGAATCATTCGTGGAGCTCGGCGTACTCCAGTGACACGGAGTCTCCGGAATTTGCCTTCAGTGTGGCAGGGCAACCGTTCTTCGTGGCGGGGCTCAGCCCGGAATCCTCGCGTATTTCCCGGCGTTCTTCCCACTCGGCCCTCGTGTTCAATTCACACGAGCAGTTCACCCGGCTGAAGGCGCAGGGGACGTACTACGGGCTGCAGCGCAGGATCCGCGATCGGGAGGTACGGCTCCAGGGGAGTGTCAATCCCATGCTCTCCGACCACGGAGAGTCGTCCGAGGCCCGGCAGTACTCGGGGCGGGCCGTATCGGCGGACTGGAAGTGCCCGTTCTCCCCGGAGGGTGTGCCGACCGAGCGCGCATGAAATGAAGGGGCGCTCGCGACACTTCGTACAGAGGCACGCAGGCACGGAGACATGCAGGTACGCAGGGCACGACCGGGTGGGCCGCAACGTCATCGTTGCGGCCCACCCAGCCGTATGCCCGTATGCCCGTACGCCCGTACAAGAGGCGTGTCCGGAATCAGCCGACGCTTTCGATCAGTCCGGCCTCGTAGGCGATGATGGCCGCCTGGACGCGATTGCCGACAGTCAGTCTGGCGAGAATGGAACTGACATGAGTTTTGACTGTGCCTTCGACGAGGTGCAGTCGGCGGGCGATCTGAGCGTTCGACAGCCCTTCCCCGAGCAGCATCAGCACTTCCTGTTCACGGGTGCTGAGCCGGTCGACCCGCTCCCGCGCCGCGGAACCCCGCGCCATCCGCCCCGTGGAAAGACCGCGAATCACCCGGTGCGCGGCCTCGGGAGAGAGATAGGCCGCCCCGTCGGCGACGGCGTGCACCCCCGCGATGAGATCGCGCGGATCTCCCGACTTCAGCAGGAATCCACTCGCCCCCTCACTCAGGGCGCGGGCGATGTAGTCGTCGTTGCTGAACGTCGTAAAGATGATCACGGCCGTACCCGCGTCGGACTTCAGAATCTCCGAAGCGGCGTCGAGGCCGTCGAGTTGCGGCATCTGCACGTCGAGGAGCGCCACGTCCGGCCGGTGACGACGTACGAGTTCCACGGCCTCCCGGCCGGTGGAGGCCTCGGCGACCACCTCGATCCCCGGATCGGTCGACAGGATGGCCCGGGCCCCCGCCCGCATCATCGTCTCGTCGTCGGCGATCAGAACTCGAATCACGCGCTCCCCATTTCTTCCCTCACCTCGGCTGTTCCCATCGAGGCGCCCATCAAGGCTGTTCCCCTCAAGGTTGTCGCCGTACCGGGCTTTCCGTCAGGACTCACCTTGACTTTCCCCCTCCTGAAGGAGGGGGATTCTCACGGCTCGCGCCATGAGGGTTTCTGCTTCACAACTGACTGCCCGCCCGGAGTTCTCCGTTGAGGTCCTACACCAGCTCCACAGACTGTCACCGCCAGCCCGGCGGCAAGAAGGTTGCGTGCCGCGTTCGCATCCCGGTCATGGGTCGTCCCGCAGTTGTCGCACGTCCAGGTGCGGACGTTCAGCGGCATCCGTTCTTGCAGGGTGCCGCAGTGGGAGCACAGCTTGGAGGAGGGGAAGAAGCGGTCCACCGCCATTACTTCCCGCCCGTACCAGGCCGCCTTGTACTCCAGCATGCTCCGCCGCTCGGCCCAGGCCGCATCAGAGATGGCGCGGGCCAGGCTCCGGTTCTTGACCATGTTGCGCACGGTCAGGTCCTCGATCACGAGCGTTTGGTTCTCACGCACGAGTCGAGTGGTCAGCTTGTGCAGGTGGTCGCGGCGACGGTCGGTGATCCGGGCATGGATCTTCGCGACCTTGCGCCGGGCCTTCTTCCACGTGGTCAGCATTGCCGACGTGGCGTTGTAGTTGAGCCGCTCCTGTCGTGCCCACGCCTCGGTCCGGGCGGCGAGCGCCATGTTGTAGACCTTCCGCACACACCCGAACGTGCGCGACAACTCCGCCGTCTGCGCATCGGTCGGACAGAAGCGGTACTTGAATGCCCGCTTCACGTGAATGGTCACATCTCGCAAACTATCATGCCAACTTGTGACTACCCGGGGATAGTTGGGCGACGGAAGCTGATTCGCCCGGCGCCGAATCGGCTTCCCTGCCCTGCTTCCCAGGAGTCCATTTCCTCTCCGCCCCGAAGGGCGGAGTATCCACGGAGGACCCCATGAAAGACCCGGAGACAGCGCCGGAACCTGCTCGCAGAACCAGCCGAACCCGCATACTCGTCGAGGGGACCGGCCGACGCAAGATCGTCCGGAGCGCCGCGCTGTGGGTGGCGCTCGCCGTCCCCGCGCTGCTCGACTCGCCCGGCGACGCGGACTCGCCGCCCCTGTGGTGGCGGCTGGCCGGCGTGCTGCTGCTCGTGCCCGTCGTCGGTTTCCGGGACACCCGGCTGCCGTTGTCCTGGTGCGCCGGCGCGGTGCTGAGCCTCATCAGCCCCTGGTTCGCGCCCAGCGTGTTCGTCATGAGCTACCTGGCCGGGCGACGCGGCGATGTGCGGGAGCGGCCCGTCGAAGTGGCGGTGGCGGTGAGCGTCGTACTCACCGCGCTGGGCGTCATCGGCACCACGGCGGGCCATGTCACCACCTGGGTGAACAGCGCTCCGCTGCTGGTGGGCGCGGTGACGGCCTGGCTGGCGGGCCGACACCGCCATCAGCGCCGCGAACTCGAGCTGGCGGGCTGGCAGCGGGCCCGGGACCTGGAGCGGGAGCACCAGCTCGCCGCCGACCGGGCCCGGATCCGGGAACGGGCCCGCATCGCCCAGGACATGCACGACCAGCTCGGCCACGATCTCACCCTGATCGCCATGCAGGCGGCCGCCCTCGAAGTGGCCCCCCAGCTCGACGAGTCGGCCCGCTCCACGGCCGGGGAGCTGCGCCGCAGCACGGCTCTGGCGATCGGCCGCCTCAGCGACATCATCGGGGTGCTGCGGGTGGACAGCGCGCAGGAGTCGACATCGCCGCGCGAGGACCTCGTGACGACGGTGGATCGCGCGCGTAGCGCCGGAATGCTGGTCGACCTGAGACGGATCGGCCTCGACATCACGGCCCCGGCGGTGGTCGAGGAGGCCGTGCAGCGGGTGGTCCAGGAGTCGCTCACCAACGCCGCCAAGCACGCGCCCGGGGCGGAGGTCCTGGTCCGGATCGACCGGCTGACGGACCACACCGTCGTCACGGTCACCAACGGCGTCCACGACCGCCCGGCCCGCGAGGCGATCGGCAACAGCATGGGGCTGGTCGGCCTCTCCGAGCGGGTCAGGGTGCTCGGAGGCACGCTCTCGGCGGGCCACCGCGACGGCGGCGGCTTCGAGGTCTCGGCCCGGTTGCCGCACTCCGGTGTCCGGTACGGATCCGGCGACGCCGACCAACCCCCGGTGCCCGGTGCTCCGTTGACCGTCACGGCGCAGCGGGACGCCGAGCAGCGGGTACGCCGCAGTCTGGCGGCGGTGCTGGCGGTCCCCGTGGTAGCGGTGGCCGTGGTGTGCGTGATGCTGGTGGTGTACTTCTCCAACGCCGTCGACAGCGCGACGCTCGACGCGACGACGTACCGGAACCTGGCGGAGGGGCAGCGTTGGGAGGACCTGCGGACCGTGCTGCCGACGCAGCAGGCGTACGTGGACCGGGACACCGACAGCCTGCCGAGCCCCGCGCACGCCGTGTGCAGGTACTACCGCGCCGAGGGCGGTGGCCTCTTCTCCATGGAGGCCAAGTCCTACCGGCTGTGCTTCATCGACGGGAAGCTCGTTTCCAAGGACGAAGTCGACGAGAACACTAGATAAGCACGCACCTCATCGAACCCCGTCCGACCCGCACTTCTCCGACATGCCCACCTCGCCCCCCACCGACCACGGCGGCCCCCCGCTCAACGCCCCTCCCCGCCCCCGAACACCTCAAGAATCCGTTCGGCGGCGAGCGTGGCCGTCAACTCGCCCTCCCGTACCTGTCGTTCGACCTCGGGCGTGAGGGTGCGTACGGCCGGATCCGCGTGCAGGCGGCCGAGCAGCTCGTCGCGGACCATCGTCCAGGTCCACTCGACCTGCTGCTCGCGGCGCTTGGCGGCGAGACGACCCGTGGAGTCCAGGAGTGCGCGGTGCTGCTCGAGGCGCTCCCAGAGGGTGTCCAGGCCGGTCGACTCCCGGGCGCTGCAACTCAGCACGGGGGGAGTCCAGGCTGCGTCCACCGGGTGCATCAGGCGCAGGGCGCCCGCCAACTCCCGTGCCGCCGCGCGGGCGTCACGCTCGTGCGGGCCGTCCGCCTTGTTGACGGTGATCACGTCGGCGAGCTCCAGCACGCCCTTCTTGATGCCCTGCAACTGGTCCCCGGTACGGGCGAGCGTGAGCAGCAGGAAGGAGTCGACCATGCCCGCGACCGCGGTCTCCGACTGGCCGACACCGACCGTCTCGACGAGCACCACGTCGTAGCCCGCCGCCTCCATCACCACGATCGACTCACGCGTCGCCTTGGCGACCCCACCCAGCGTGCCGGCGGTGGGGGAGGGGCGTACGAACGCCGCCGGGTCCACGGCCAGGCGCTCCATCCGGGTCTTGTCGCCCAGGATCGACCCGCCGGTACGGCTCGACGACGGGTCGACGGCCAGCACCGCGACCCGGTGCCCGAGCCCGGTGAGCATCGTGCCGAGCGCGTCGATGAACGTCGACTTGCCCACCCCCGGCACACCGCTGATGCCGATCCGCCGCGCCCGGCCGCTGTGCGGCAGCAGCTCGGTCAGCAACTCCTGCGCCAGGGACCGGTGATCGGGCCGGGTGGACTCGACGAGCGTGATGGCGCGCGCGATGTGCGCCCGCTTCCCGTCGAGTACGCCCTTCACATAGCCGTCAAGATCGATCACAGCTCGTGCCCGAGGCCGGCCGCCAGTCGCTCGATCAGGTCGTGGGCCGCGTCCGGGATCACCGTCCCGGGCGGGAAGACGGCAGCCGCGCCCATTTCCAGCAGCGTCGGTACGTCCTGCGGCGGAATCACCCCGCCGACGACGATCATGATGTCCTCGCGGCCCTCCTCGGCGAGCTGCTCCCGCAGTGCCGGTACGAGGGTGAGGTGCCCGGCGGCCAGCGACGAGACGCCCACGATGTGCACGTCCGCCTCCACCGCCTGGCGGGCGACCTCGGCCGGCGTCTGGAACAGCGGGCCGACGTCGACGTCGAAACCGAGGTCGGCGAAGGCGGTGGAGATCACCTTCTGGCCGCGGTCGTGACCGTCCTGGCCCATCTTGGCGACCAGGATGCGCGGACGGCGGCCCTCGGCCTCCTCGAAGGAGTCGACGAGGGTACGGGTGCGCTCCACGGACGGCGACTCCCCTGCTTCGGTGCGGTACACGCCCGCGATCGTACGGATCTGGCTCGCGTGCCGCCCGTACACCTTCTCCAGGGCGTCGGAGATTTCCCCGACGGTGGCCTTCGCGCGGGCCGCGTCCACCGCCAGCTCCAGCAGATTGCCCTCACCGGCGGCGGCCCGCGTCAGCGCGTCCAGCGCGCCCTGGCATGCCCGCTCGTCCCGCTCCGCCCGCAGCCGCCGCAGCTTTTCGATCTGCTGGGTGCGTACGGAGGAGTTGTCGACCTTGAGGACGTCGATCTGCTCGTCGGACTCCACCCGGTACTTGTTGACGCCGATCACCGGCTGCCGCCCCGAGTCGATCCGGGCCTGTGTGCGGGCCGCCGCCTCCTCCACCCGCAGCTTCGGGATGCCCGCGTCGATGGCTTGCGCCATGCCGCCCGCCGCCTCGACCTCTTCGATGTGCTGCCAGGCCCGGCGGGCGAGGTCGTACGTCAGCTTCTCGACGTACGCGCTGCCGCCCCACGGGTCGATCACCCGGGTCGTGCCGGACTCCTGCTGGATCAGCAGCTGGGTGTTGCGGGCGATGCGCGCCGAGAAGTCGGTGGGCAGCGCGAGTGCCTCGTCGAGGGCGTTGGTGTGCAGCGACTGGGTGTGGCCCTGCGTCGCGGCCATCGCCTCCACACACGTACGCGTGACGTTGTTGAACACGTCCTGCGCGGTGAGCGACCACCCGGACGTCTGCGAATGGGTGCGCAGCGAGAGCGACTTGGCGTTCTTCGGGTCGAACTGCTTGACCAGCTTCGCCCACAGCAGCCTGGCTGCCCGCAGCTTCGCGACCTCCATGAAGAAGTTCATGCCGATCGCCCAGAAGAAGGAGAGCCGGGGCGCGAACGCGTCCACGTCCAGCCCCGCCGCCTGCCCCGCCCGCAGATACTCCACCCCGTCCGCGAGCGTGTACGCCAGCTCCAGATCGGCCGTCGCACCCGCCTCCTGGATGTGATAGCCGGAGATGGAGATGGAGTTGTAGCGGGGCATCCGCTGCGAGGTGAAGGCGAAGATGTCGGAGATGATCCGCATCGACGGCTTCGGCGGATAGATGTACGTGTTGCGGACCATGAACTCCTTGAGGATGTCGTTCTGGATGGTCCCGGCCAGCTTCTCCGGCGGTACGCCCTGTTCCTCGGCCGCCACGATGTACAGCGCGAGAATGGGCAGCACCGCGCCGTTCATCGTCATCGACACGGTCATCTTGTCGAGCGGGATGCCGTCGAAGAGCTGCCGCATGTCGTAGATCGAGTCGATCGCCACGCCCGCCATGCCGACGTCGCCCGTCACCCGCGGGTGGTCGCTGTCGTAGCCGCGGTGGGTCGGCAGGTCGAAGGCGACGGACAGACCCTTCTGACCGGCGGCCAGATTGCGCCGGTAGAAGGCGTTGGACTCCTCGGCGGTGGAGAAGCCCGCGTACTGGCGGATGGTCCAGGGCTGGTTCACGTACATCGTCGGGTACGGGCCGCGCAGATACGGGGCGATGCCCGGGTAGGTGTCCAGGAAGTCCAGGCCCTCCAGGTCACGGCCGGTGTACAGCGGCTTGACGGCGATGCCTTCCGGGGTCTCCCAGAACGCCTCCTCCCCGCCGATCGCTTTGCGCCAGGCTTCGGCGCTGCCGTCGGCGGTGGGCGTCCCCAGCTCGATTCCGGAGAAGTCGGGGATTCCCATCAGGACACTCCCATGCGGTCGAGGGTGGTGGAGAGTACGGCGACGGCGTCACAGCCGGCGAAGACGTAGGCGTCGACATCGGTGTACCGGTCGGGGCGGCCGGCCAGGAACACCTGCCCGGCGCCGGCCGCCTTCAGCGCCCCGGCGGCCTCGGCGGCCTGCTCCTCGTACAGCGCGTCACTGGAGCACAGGCAGGCCACGGTGGCGCCGCTGTCCTTGAACGTGCCCTCCGTGACGGGTTCGATGCCGCCCGCCTGGAAGAGGTTCGAGGCGAAGGTCGCGCGTGCGGTGTGTGCGGCGGCGGGGCCCAGGGTGGCCAGGAAGATCCGCGGCCGGGTTCCGGTCGCCGCGAGGTGGTCGTCGGAGCGGGCCCGCAGAGCCTCGTAGGCCTCGTCGCGCCGTACGCGCGGCAGTCCGCCGGGCGGGGGCTCGGGCGCGGGCTCGCGCTCCACCGGCCGCTCGGCGAGATACGGGAACTCGCTGACCCCGGTGATGGGTTCGCGGCGCTTGGCGAGCTTCGCGCTGCGCGCCTCCCAGGTGCCGGCCAGGTCCTGCCCGAGCCGGCCCGAGCGCAGGGCCGCCGCCTGACCGCCCGCCCGCTCGATCTGCTGGAAGAACTCCCATCCGGCGTGGGCGAGTTCATCGGTGAGCTGCTCCACGTACCAGGAGCCGCCCGCCGGGTCGATCACCCGGGACAGATGCGACTCCTCGACCAGGATCGTCGAGGTGTTGCGGGCGATACGGCGGGCGAACGCGTCCGGCAGGCCGAGGGCATGATCGAAGGGCAGCACGGTGACGGCGTCGGCGCCGCCGACCCCGGCCGCCAGCGTGGCCATCGTCGTACGCAGCATGTTCACCCAGGGGTCGCGGCGCGACATCATCACCGGCGAGGTCACGGCGTGCTGCACCTGCGCACCCGCGCCCGGCGCTCCGCACACCTCGGCGACCCGCGCCCACAGCCTGCGCGCGGCCCGCAGCTTGGCGATGGTCAGGAACTGGTCGGCGGTGGCGGCGTACCGGAACTCCATTTGCGCGCAGGCCTGTTCGGTCGACAGTCCCGCCTCGGTCAGCTCCCGCAGATAGGCGACCCCGGTCGCCAGCGAGCAGCCCAGCTCCTGCGCGGCGGAGCCACCGGCCTCGTGGTACGGCAGCGCGTCCACGACCAGCGCCCGCAGCCCCGGATACCTCTCGGCACACAGCCGCGCGAGCCCCGCCGCCGGCGCGAAGTCGAAGGCCTTCCCCGTACGGGCCTCATGACCCAGCGGGTCCGCGCCGAGGTTTCCGCGCGCGGCCTCGGGGGCGACACCCCGCTCCTCGTACAGGCGCAGCAACTCCCGGGCGGCGGGCTCGACTTCGCGCCCCGCCTCGAGGATCACGGGCGCCAGGTCGAGATAGACACCGTCGAGGACCTGGGGGAGCGAGGACACCGGGAATCCGCCCTCGCCGACGACCAGCCAGAGCGAGGTGACGCCGTTCTCCAGGTCCGCGAGCACCGCGTCGGCCGCACCCGCCGCGTGCCGCTGCCGTACGTCCCAGCCGTCGACGCTGCTTCCCTCGGCGCGGCCGCCACGGACGAAGGGTGCGAAACCGGGGAAACCGGCATCGGGGGTGGTGTCCAGAGCCGTGTACAGGGGCCGGGTGACGAGCCCGTCCTCCAGTCGGGTGGACAGTGCGTCCTCGGCTGCTGCGCCCGAGATATCTTTGCCCGACTTGCGCAGTACGCCCTCTACGAGGCGCTGCCACTGTTCATGGGGCGCGGAAGGGAATTCGGCGGCCAGCGAAAGCCCGTCGTTGGGCAGGACTGTCATGCTCGGATGCTAGGGCAGAGTCCTCGAGCGACAGCAGAGGCCGAGCCTGTGACCTTGCCCTCGCCACCTCTGTGACCCCGGCCTCATGGCCAGGGAGAGTCGGTGTGCTGCAGGGCGAAGACCGCTTCGGTGGTGCGGCACAGGGCGTGGACCGCGTGGCGCAGTGACCGCCAGGAGGCCGGGCCGAGTACGACTCCTACGGGCGCCGCGGGCCACCACCAGGCGCCCAGGAGCGTGAAGGCGGTGCTCCGGACGAGGGCCTCCGGTCATGGAGTCCGGCGCCGCGACTGCCGCTGCGGGGTTCATGCCGGCCGGACGAGCCCCGTGTCGTAGGCGAAGATGGCGGCCTGGACGCGGTCCCGGGCGCCGATCTTGGCGAGGATGCGGCTGACATGCGACTTGACGGTGGATTCGGCGAGGTGGAGGCGTTCGGCGATCTCGGCGTTGCTCCAGCCGGAGGCGATGGCGGTGAGGACCTCGCGTTCGCGTGGGGTGAGGTCGGAGAGCTGTCGTTCCTGTTCGGGGGTGTGGCCGGGCAGTCGCTCGGTGAACGAGTCGATGAGTTTGCGGGTCAGGCCGGGGGCGATGACGGCGTCCCCGGCGGCCACCGCGCGGATACCGGCGATGAGCTCGTCGGGCAGCGCGTCCTTCAGCAGGAACCCGCTGGCTCCGGCGCGCAGGGCGGCGTAGGCGTACTCGTCGAGGTCGAAGGTGGTCAGCACCAGGACGCGGGAACGTCCGCCGGACTCGACGATGCGGCGCGTGGCCTCGATGCCGTCCATGCCGGGCATGCGTACGTCCATCAGGACGATGTCGGGGCGCAGTTCGGCGGTCATACGGACCGCCTCGGCGCCGTGCCTGGCCTCGCCGACCACGGTCAGGTCGGGGTGCTGCTCGATGAGCATGCTGAAGCCGAGGCGTTGCAGGGCCTGGTCGTCGACGATGAGGACGGTGGTCATGCGCGGCGTTTCTCCGTGGTCGAGGTCGAGGTCGAGGTCGAGGTGGTGGTCGTGGTCGTGATCAGGAGGCGGGCGCGGACCGTCCAGCCTCCGAGGGGGTTGGGGCCCGCGGTGACACTTCCCCCGTAGAGGGCGGCCCGCTCGCGCATCCCGACCAGGCCGCGTCCGTCGCCTTCTTGGGCGTGCGCCGGCGGGGTGCGCGGCGGTCCGGTGTCCTCGACGGTGACGTGTACGGCGGTGCCGTCGGCGGTGACGGTGACATGGGCGCTGGTGTCGGGGGCGGCGTGCTTGAGGGTGTTGGTCAGGGCCTCTTGGACGACGCGGTAGACGGCCAGTTGGAGGCCGGTGGCGAGATGGGTCAGGTCGCCGTCGGTGCGCAGGGTGACGGTGGGGCCGGCGGCGCGGACGCGCTCCAGCAGGGGTTTCAGGTCGTTGATGCCCGGCTGGGGGGCGAGCGGGGTCTCTTCGGGGGCGGCCTTCTCGTCATCGCCGATGACGGCGAGGAGGCGGCGCAACTCGGCCAGGGCGCCGCGTCCGCTGTCGGCGATGATGCGCAGAGTCTCGGCGCCCCGTTGGGGTTTCGCCTCGGTGAGTCCGGCGGCGCCGTTCGCGAGGCCGACGATGACGGCGAGGGTGTGGCCGAGGATGTCGTGCATCTCGCGCGCGACGCGGGCGCGTTCGGCGGCTGCGGCGAGGCGGGCACGCTGGTCGCGTTCGACCTCGAGGCGTACGGCGCGCTCGTGCAGGGCCCTGATGTACGCGTTCACGACCCGGCCCACCAGGCCCGCCGCGGCGACCGCGGCCACGAGCGCCGACTGGACGAGCGCCAGCACCGGAGTCTGCAGGTCGGTCGACTGGGCGCCGCCGCGGACGACGACCGCTACGGACGTCTGTGTGACGGCGACCGTCAGACAGACCGCCAGCGTGACGGGCCGGACGCTGCGGCCCACGCTGAGCAGCGCCACGATCCGCGCGGCTTCGGAGCCCGTGGCGGCGTCCAGGGCGAGGGACACCGCGGCGACGGCGGAGGTGAGGGCGAAGACCAGTACGGGCCGCCGCTGCCGCCACAGCAGCGGAACGCAGTATCCGGTCATCACCGCCAGCATCGTCGGTACGCCGGGTCCGATGCCGTTCACCGCGTCCCGCAGAGCCGGGCCACCGATCGCCGCGCAGAGGATCGGCACCGTCCATCGCCAGACCCACGGATGAGCCTGGTCCGCCTGGCGCATCCGCATGAGCCACTGCATGACCACGACGTCCGAGCGCCGCTCCGCCCCGCCCAGCAGGGTCTCGGGCGTGACGGAAGGAGCCGAGGGCCCGGGAGCGGTCGGTGCGGTCACGTCGTACACCCTCTCGATACAGGGGCCGCCCGCCGGTCCCGGGGGAGTGGGACCGGCGGGCGGGGCGGGTGGTCACGGCTGAGGTTCGTGCCGTACGCCTGCTTCGGATCGTACGGCCGACCGCTCAGCCCTTTCCGGTGGGAACCGGCTGGGGCTCCTCCATGGCCCTGGGGTCCTTGTCCAGCAGGTGCCGCAGCTTCTCGCCCTCGACATCCACGTCGGGCAGCACCCGCTCGAGCCAGGCGGGCAGAGCCCAGGCGCGGCGGCCCAGCAGGGCCATGACCGCCGGGACGATGGTCATCCGGACCACGAAGGCGTCGAAGAGCACGGCGGAGGCGAGGCCCAGGCCGATCGACTTGATGAGCGCGGTGTCGCTGAACAGGAACCCGGCGAACACGGAGATCATGATGACCGCGGCGGCCGTGACCACCCGGGCCCCGTGCCGGAAACCGGCGACCACCGCTTCCCTCGGCTCGGCCCCGTGGACGTACTCCTCCCGCATCCGGGTGACGAGGAAGACCTGGTAGTCCATCGCGAGCCCGAACACCACACCGACCATGAAGATCGGCAGCACGCTCACGATCGGGCCGGTCTGGTCGACGCCGAAGACATCCGCCGCCCAGCCCCACTGGAAGACGGCGACGACGACGCCGAGGGTCGCGAGGACGCTGAGAAGGAAGCCGAGGGCCGCCTTGAGCGGGACGAGGATCGAGCGGAACATCAGCATCAGCAGGACCAGCGCCAGGCCGACGACCACGCACAGATACGGGATCAGGGCGTCGCTCAGCTTGTCGGAGATGTCGATGTTGAGCGCGGTGGTGCCGGTGACCATCAGCTCGGCCCCGGTGTCGTTCTGGAAGGCGGCGCCCCGGTCGCGGATCTCGGAGACGAGGTCGACCGTCTCCTCGCTGGTGGGGGAGCTGTCCGGCACGGCGCGGATCAGGGCCACGTCGCCGGTCGTGTCGAAGGTCGCCGGGCTCACCGACGCGACATCGGGCAGATCGTCGAGCAGGGTTACCGCGTCCTTGGCCGCGGCCTCGGGGTCGTCGCTGCCGTGGGCGTCGACCACGACCGTCAGCGGGCCGTTGTAGCCGGGGCCGAAGCCGTCGGTGATGGTGTCGTAGGCGGTGCGCTGGGTACTGCCGGGCGTGGCCGTCGCGTCGCTGGGCATACCGAGTTGCAGCGAGAAGGCCGGAAGGGCGAGCAGGAGCAGACCGGCCACCGAGGCCGCGAGGACCTTCACCGGGTTGCGCAGCACGAACCGCGCCCAGCGCACGCCCATCGATTCGCGCTCGCCGCTCTCGATCGCCCGCATACGGCGCGTCTTGAGCTTCCCCGTCGAGATCCGCGGCCCGACGAAGCCGAGCATCGCGGGCAGCAGGGTGAGGGCGATGACCACGGCGACGACGACCGCGAACGCGGCGCCGAGCCCGATGTCGGTCAGGATCTTGATGCCGACGGCGCCGAGCCCGGCCAGCGCGATGACCACGGTCAGACCGGCGAACACCACGGCCGACCCGGCCGTCCCCAGGGCCCGCCCGGCGGCCTCCTCCGGCTCGTGCCCCTCCCTCAGCTCCCCTCGATAGCGGGAGACGATGAACAGGGCGTAGTCGATGGCCACCGCGAGGCCCAGCATCAGCGCCGGCGTGCTGGTGCTGGAGCTGAGGTCGATGAACGCGCTCGCGACGGTGATCCCGCAGATCGCCGCGATGACGCCGAACAGCGCGGTCAGCAGCGGCAGTCCGGCTGCGACCAGCGAGCCGAAGGTGATGACCATGACGACGGCGGCGATCGCGATGCCGATCAGCTCGGTCGCGCTCTGCTCGGGCTCTTCGTTGACGGCGGTGCCACCCATGCTCACCGCGAGGCCGGCCTCCTCACCCTGCTCGGCGACCTGCTCCAGGTCGGCGCGGGCCTGGTCGGAGACATCGGCCTGGACGACCGAGTAGGTCACCTGGGCGTAGCCGATGGCGCCGTCCTTGCTGACGGTGCCGCTGGTGTAGGGGTCGGCGACACTCGCCACCTGGGACGCCGACTTCAGCTCGGTGACCAGGTCCTCGACCTCGGCCTTGGTGGCCGCGGACGTCAGCTTCTTCCCGTCCGGCGCCTCGAACACCACCCGGGCGGTGGCCCCGGAGGCCGACGCCTGCGGGAACTCCTTCTCCAGCAGGTCCAAGGCCTTCTGGGACTGGGTGCCGGGGATGGCGAAGGTGTCCGTCGTGCCGGCGGAGACGGTGCCGGCCCCGATGCCGACGGCGGCCAGGACGGTGATCCACAGCATCAGGACGAGCCGTCGTCGTCGGAACGAGAACCGGCCGAGCCGGTAGAGGAAGGTGGCCACGGAGTACTCCCGGAGGGCGTGCCTGAAGACGTGCACGAAGACGTGCCTGAAGACGTGCCTGAAGACGTGCACGAAGACGTGCACGAAGACGTGCTTGAAGACGTGCACGAAGACGTGCACGAAGACGTGCTTGAAGACGTGCAGAGGGCAGTGAGAGGGCGGGAAGAGCGGGTCGGAGGCCTCGAGGCCCCGTGGAACCACGCTAGGAACGCTTCGCCGTCATCCGATGGCACCGGCGAGGTGAATACGGCCTCGGCCACCGGTACCCCGGTGCCGTACGCATGTCATCCCTCAGATGTACAGGCAGAAACGGGGACCATTCCCCGGTTGCATGCTACCGTCGGGACGGTAAACGGGGACCGGTCCCCGATAGTCGGGAGGGTGGAAGTGGCGGACACGGCACTGGTGTTGGGCGGGGGCGGGCTCACCGCGTACGCGTGGCAGGTCGGCATGCTGGCGGGGCTGGCCGACGCCGGGGTGGACCTCGGCGGTGCTGACGTGCTCGCCGGCACGTCGGCCGGCTCGCTGCTCGCGGTGGAACTGGCCACAGGTGCGGCGCCGGCCGACCTGTACGCGGTCCAGGTCGTCCGGAAGCGGGCCATGATGGAGGTGGACTTCACCTTCACCATGACGGTCAAGTACCTGTGGGCCGCGCTCGGTTCGCGCGATCCGGCGACCGTGGTCAAACGGCTGGGCAGGCTCGCGCTGAAAGTGCGCCACATGACGGAGGCCGAGGTCCTCGACGCGATCCGTCCCCAACTGCCTGTTCAGGAGTGGCCAAAGAGGCCGGTGCGGCTGTTCGCGGTGGACGCGCTCACCGGCGAGCCGAACGGCTTCAGTGCCGACAGCGGAATCGACCTGGTGACGGCGATGTCGGCCAGTTGCGCGCTGCCACCGCTGTTCCCGCCGATCACGATCGGGGCGGGGCGCTGGATGGACGGGGGTGTGCGCTCCACGACCAACGCCGACTTGGTGCACGACTGCCGACGGGTCGTCGTGCTGGCCCCGATTCCCAACCCACCGGGGGCGACCCCGGGCGCCTCCGATCAGGTGGCCGCCCTTGTCGCGGGCGGCGCCCGGGCCGCTCTGCTGGTCCCGGACCGAGCGGCCCGCCGCGCGTGCGGCCGTAACCCCCTGGACGCGTCCCGCATCCCCGGCGCGGCCCGCGCAGGGCTGCGCCAGGCAGCCGAGCACGCCGAACAGATCCGCACCATCTGGCACGGCTGAGCCTCCCGTCCAGGAGGCCATCGTCGAGGCCGTCCTCGGCGGCGCGACGCACGCCGAGGCACGCGCCGTGTCACTTGCTGTCGGGCCCCGAGAACACAGGGGCGGCGAGCAGTGCGTCCGCCGACGGCCAGATACTCAACGCCAGCGATGCAAGGCAGGCGCCTCGGGCTCGGATCCGGCACTCGTCCCAGGTGGAGGCCCAGCCGCTGATCTCAGCGGTCGGCGGGGGAGGCCAGGTGCACCAGCGGGGCGCCCCCTGCTCCTCGTCGACCAGGAGCCCTCGGCCCAGCCCGTCTGGTCAGGCCTTGATCACGGTGATGCGTCCGCCGCACAGTGCGGTGACGTCTTCGGGATCCGAGGTGAGGACCGTGACGGGGCCCGGTGAGGCAAGGGCGGTGGCGCTGAGCATGGCTTCGACGGCGTATTTGTGGCCGTGCAGGCCGGCGTCGGAGAGGAGGGCGGCGGCGCTGGCCAGGGCGAGCCGGGCGGTGACCGTGCGGTCGCGCAGCACGGCCATGGCCTGAGACCTGCTGCGAGGGCAAGGCACACCGCACCCGCCATGAGGACACCGTGAAGGTGGGATGCAGTGCGCACGCGAAGGGCGTCGTCATATGCGCCTGATGACGAGCACGGCCACGTCGTCGAGGTGGTCCACCGCGACCGCAGCGTCGAGGATCCGGTCAGCGATCGCCTCGGCGTTCAGTCCGTCGTGGAGGGCTTGGGCGGCCAGTGTTCCGACCCGCTCCAGGCCGGCGTCCAGCGTCAAGCCCGGCCCTTCGACCACACCGTCGGTGACCATGATCAGCGCGGTGCCCTCCTCCAGCGTGAAGGTCTCCTCGAGGTAGTCGGTGCCTGACAGGACTCCCAGCACCGGACCACCCGGCAGCTCGCGGATGTCACTGCTGCCGTCCTCGCGCACACAGAGCAACGGCACATGGCCTGCGCTGGTGCCGGTGACCTGTCCTTCGCGTGGACCGATGTACAGCATGGTGCAGCTGGCGAATCGTGACGCGTTCATCGTGACAAGCAGTTCGTTGGTGCGCGTCAGCACGGTTGCCGGCTCCGGTTCGTGTGGGGCGATCGCGCGGATGGAGGTGCGTACCCGTCCCATGAAGGCAGCGGCATCCACGTCGTGCCCTTGGCTGTCGCCGATCTCCAGGGCCACCGCACCGTCGGGCATCACGAAGGCGTCGTACCAGTCGCCGCCGATGTCGAGCCCGTCTCGGCTGGGCCGGTAGCGGGCGGCGACCTCCAAGCCCGGGAGATGCTCGGGCAGCGTGGGCAGCATGCTCTGCTGGAGCGCCGCGGCCAGCTCGACGCGGGCCTGCTGCAATCGGATGCGTCTGAGTGCCTGGCCTGCCAGGTCGGCCAGAGTAGTCATGAGGGCACGCTCGTCCGGGGGTGAGTGGTGCTCGCTGTCGTAGGTCACGACCCAGGCCCCGAGCGGCTGGTCGCCGACCGGACTGAGCGGGGCGATCGATATGCCGATGAAGGAGCCGAGCCACGGAATGCCGGCCGTTTGCGGCCAGTCACGCATGAGTTCTTCGTGGTTGGGGATGAAGTGCGGCTTGCCGGTTCGGATCGCGCAGGTCAACGGTTGCGGTTCATCGAGAGGCAGGCCTTCCATGGCGTCGATCTGCCGAGGGTCGACCCTGGCATCGGAGGAGGCGCGCAGGAGCCCTGTTTCATTGTCGAGGAGTGTCAGTACGGCGCCCGTGCCGCCGAAGGTTGCGGCGACCCGTGTCAGGACGACCTGCTGCAGTTCCTGCTCGGTGGCGGCGGTGATCAGGGCGGCGGAGAAGGCGGCGATCTCGTCGGCACGCTGCCGCTCGGCCCAGAGCGTGGCCAGTGCTTTCTGTCTGCCCGCCTCGAGCCGGGTGTCGTCGCGGATCACTCCGAAGACCTGCTCAGGGCCGCCATAGCCCAGCTGGATCCGACGGATCTGGCAGGCGATATGGTGCCACCCGTCGTTCTCGGTACGGAACCGCAGGCTGATCCAGGGGGACTGGGCTGCGGTCGAGCGCACGAGCCGTCTCAGCGCTTTCCGGTCATCTGGGTGAACTCGCCGGACCACCCTGGACAAGGACGTCGAGGCATGCGGGAACAGCGGGGCCAGAGCGGGTGCGCCACCCAGCCAATCCAGCCGGCGCCTTCCGGGTGCGTACATCCACAGGCCGAGGTCCGCGGCTGCGGCCGCCAACCGGAACGGGATCAGCAGGCCGCCCGGGTCGTTTCGCGCGTCCACCGAGTGCACCCACACCAGCCGCTCGCGACTTGCGGGATCCTTCACCGGCCGGGCCTCGATGAGGCTGACGACGGATGCGCTGCCCGGTCCGGAGAATTCCAGCACACGCATCGCGACCGTCTTCGTCGTGACCCCGTGTATCAGCAGACTCTCGGCCGAGGCTCGTTGGGTTTCGGGCAACAGGCCGAGAAAGTCGTAACCTACGCACTGGTTCGCCGGCCTGCCGAGCGCCGCGGCCATCGGGGCGTTGAGGGAGTGGATGGTGCCATCCATCGTCAGAAGAGCCGATGGGGTAGCCCAGCGAAGGAATTCGTCCCAGGTGTCCATCTGCCGCTCCCTGACAATCGTCGAGCGATGACCCAAACGATCCTTCCCCATCGTATTGCGGTCTTTTCGCTGATACGTCCCCTGAAAGAGCCCGGCACCTGCCCGATGCTGACACGCCGCATCGAGGCCGCCAGGGTGAAGCAACCAGGCGGCCAACGCTGACAACTGTTGGGGCACAGCGTTGAGCGCGGGCCGGGCTCCAGGTCGAAACCCCCGTGCCACTTCCAGAGAAACGGGGTCCCCCCCCCATGGCGCCCACGCCGTGTCGCCCCATGGGGGCGGGGTCGCTTGTGGCCTTGTGGCCTTGTGACCTTGTGACCTTGTGGGCGCTGAGGCCTGGCTCAGTGCGCGTCAGGGTCGGCGCGGCGGCACATTTCGCGATCCGGGATGCAGCACGGCGGGCAGCGCCTGCCGCGCTCACGTGGGCCGCCCGGCACCGTTTCCGCGCTCCGCTGACCCCCCTACCGGCTGCTCTGCCCAGACGGTCTTTCCCTGGGCTTGGTAGCGGGTGCCCCACTGTTCCGCGACGCTCGCGATGATGAACAGCCCTCGGCCTGTCTCGTCGATGGTGCGGGCATGTTTCACCTGCGGAGCGCTGGTCGCGGTGTCGCTGACCTCGCAGGTCAGCATCCGCTCGAGGACCAGGCGAAGTTGCAGGGGTGGAGCGCCGTAGCGGACAGCGTTGCCGACGAGCTCGCTGACGATGAGCTCGGTGGTGAAGGCCGTCTCCTCGTCCATACCCCAAACTTCCAGTCGGCGGCGGGCCGCTGCGCGGGCGATGGGGGCGGCCTGGGGGTCCGCAGGCAGGGCGCGGGTCAGTACCCGATCTTGGGGCAGCGCCTTCGTCCGGGCCAGCAGCATCTGTGTCTCGCCGGTCCGGTGGCCGTCCGTGAGTGCGTGCGCGATGTCGTCGCACAGATCCGGCAGGGGTCTTGTGCCGGCGCCTTCCAGGAGTGGGCGTAGTGGACCGGATGGCGCCAGGACCTCGTCCGCGAGCGTGGCCGTGCCCATCGCCAGAGTGCTTCCTTCGGGGAGGCTGACGGTGGTCGCGGGGAATGGGGCGTTGCCTGTTCCGGCGAGTTGGGGGCCTGAGGGTATGGGCAGGCTGGCCGAGGTGCCGTCGGGAAAGACCGCGACCGGCTCAGGGAGGCCGGCGCGGGCGACGGTGCAGGTGAGATCGACCGGGTCGTAGATCGCGATGACGCAGCCGGCGGTGAGCGGCTCGCGGTTCAGGGGATCCATGGGAGGCAGCGTTTTGCGCGCGGCCACGAGACGGGCCGCGGTGTCGCTGAGGCGGGCAAGCAGTTCGTCGGGCTGCAGATCCAGGGCGGCGAGCGTGTGGACGGCCGTCCGCAGGAGTCCCATCGTGATGGCCGCGGCGATACCTTGCCCTGCCACGTCGCCGACGATCAGCGCGGTCCGTGCACCTGGCAGTGAGATCGCGTCGGACCACGCGCCGCCGCCCTCCGGAGCGGGAAGGTGCAGTTGGGAGATCTCCACGGTGGCATGTGTGGCCGGTTGGTGAGGGAGAAGTCTGCGCTGGACGGTTCGCGCGATAATCCACTCGCGCATGAACTGACGGGCGTTGTCGATGCAGAGGGCAGCGTGCGTACACACGGCGGACGCCACCCCGACATCCTCCTCTTCAAAGGGGTCTTCCTGCCGGTGGCGGTAGAAGCTGACCACGCCCAGAGCATGGCCGCGCAACGCCAGCGGTACCACGATCAGGGAGTGGGCACCGGATCGCCTGATGACGTCGGCCCGCGCCGGGTCGGCGGCCAGCCACGAGCTGTCCTCCCCGATCGGCACCAGGCGAGGCCGAAGGTCCGACAGGACGTCCGAGAAGGGGGTGCCGGTCGGCATCGGTCGCACGACTCCGACGGGGGGACCCGAGATTCGGCCCTGGAAGGCTGCTCGGCGCAGTGGAACGTCCCCGTGGACGGGCACCAGGGGAGGGTCCTCTCCGCAGACGACGTCTTCGATCACCTCGACGTCGGCGATGCCGGCGAAGGCGGGCACCACCGCCTCCACCAGTTCCCAGCAGACATCCATCACGTTCAGCCGGTTCCCCACTCGTGCGCGGACCGTGTCCAGGAGGGCCAGGCGGTTCTGTGCGTTCTCTCGCTCGGTGACGTCGACCGTGGACACGACCAGTCCGACCACGTTGCTGTGAGAGTCCTCCACACGGAAGTAGGAGACGGACTGGATACGCCGCGCGGGCTGGCCTCGTGCCTTGACACAACGGACGATCCGGTCCACGACCGGCTCTCCGCTCGCCAGGACCCTTTGCGCCACAGCGGTTTCTTCCTCGGGGTCTGCGAGTTCACACGCCTCGGTGAAATGCTTGCCCAGCAGGTGCCTCACTGGTGTGTCAGGCATTCCGCCGGTGGCGGTGCTCATGCGGATCACGCGCAGCTGATTGTCGAGGACGTGCAATTCCACTGGGGAATGGGTGAACGCAGCCTTCAAGATCGCCACGTCCTGCCCCGACATGGTGTCCCCCGCTGCGAGCATCTGCCACACCACGGAAGTACCTCGCAGTACCGGCTTGACCAGCACCGCGGCCGCATCCGAGAAGCTTTCCCCTCGTCGTTCGCCGTCAGCGGCGAACTCACGCATGAGTGCGGTCACGGACTGCCCGACGGCTTCTTCGGCGGACCAACCGAAGAGCTCCTCAGCCGGACGCCCCCACTCGATCACCCGGCCAGTCTCATCGACGAGTACGAGCACGTCACCGCTGGGCATTCGAAAACACCTCCGCCCCCATCGTTACGCCGATCGGCTCAGCCCGCCTCCCATCACGGCTGTCCAGGGCCCGTGTTCAAAGATCGTTTAGTTACGGCCAAAAGCTGGCATGTCCTGACGGCAGGCTCTGACGGCAACGTCAGCAGGCCGTATCAGGCTTGAGCACCTCCAGGGTCGTTGATCGTGCTCGCCCGCGGGCTGCGGGAACCGAGTCTGCGAACAGGACCTGTTCCTGGGTGTGCCGGCACGCCGTGTAGACAAGTGACGGCTTCGCGATCTTGTCGGGGATGTAGCGCCTCAGTCGGCGGTAAGTCTGGTGCCGCACGTATGTCGCGTTGTGGGTCCAGGGGGGCCGCCATAAGGTCACCGGCATGTCTATACGCCTTCGTATGCGTCAAGCCCTGCCGGAAGCGATGCGCGCCCGTGACCGGGCCGCAGTGAGCGCCCTGCGCTCAACACTTGCTGCGCTGGACAACGCTGAGGCGGTGCCCGTGGACGAAGCAGAGCTCCGCGGCTCGGCCCTTGAGCAGTCGCCGGTTGGTGTCGGCGCTACCGAAGCAGCGCGGCGCGAGCTGAGCGAGCCCAGTGTGGTGGATGTCGTGCGCGCTGAGGCCGCCGAGCGACTGCAGGTTGCAGCGCAGTTGACTGCGCCCGCGCACGCTGACCGAGCCGCGCAGCTCCGCGCGGAGGCCGCCGTGCTGCTTCGCTTCCTCGACGGTCCCGGCACCGCATAGGAAACGACGTGTCGCACCCGAAGCGACGTAGGAGCAGGGCTGGCGATAGGTACGGCCACCGCGTGGTCATCGGGGGTCGTGTGGACTCCTGAAGATTGTGCGGTGACCGCGGGCCATGGCGTAGGCCCTGTCCGTTGGCGGGCGATGTCCGACCAGGCCATGGCCCTGATTGCAGCCCGGTTCGGGCGGGTTGAGCCCCGGACGACCGCGCGCGCCTACCTGCTCGGGCTGGTGTCGGGTGTCGAGCGCAAGTACTGCTGACGGCTGATCGAGCGGGCCGGCCACGCCCGGCCCAGGCCGATGCAGCGCCTGCTGCGCTACGCCCGCCGGGACGCGGATGCCGTCCGAGACGACGTCCGCACCTACCCCGTCGAACACCTCGGGGCCGACGGCGGTGTTCTCCTCGTCGACGAGACCGGCTTTGTGAAGGAAGAATGGCCGGGCCTCGGCAGGTGGACAGCGCCAGTAAACCGACAGCGGTGATGAAAGCAGCGGTGATCGCACCGCCGGAACCAGCAATGACACCGGCGACAGTTCATACCCCTCGAGTCCCTGCCACGGGCGACTGCGGCCCCGCTGGAGCCGGGAGGCTCGATCAGGGCGTTCAGGGGAGCGTTGCCTTGTAAGGGTGGAGGTGCGGGGTGGCAAGAGTGTGCAGGGCCCTCCAGGCTGGAGGAGCCCCGGCTCAGCGGCACATCTCGGCTGCGGGGAACCGTCGTTGACCGTGGCTGACCGCCTGATGTGGCACGACTGTGGCACGCGCCGACACCGCCTTGGACGTCAGTCGGGTGTTACCCAGGGCTTCGGCGTAGTCGGGTGGTGTCCGATCTGCGTTCGAGCGAGGCCGACTTCGACAAGATCAGGACAGTTCGCGCAACCGCCATGCCATGGGAGGCGGCGGCGTCCCGCCACGGTGCGGAACTGCCGCCCACCCTCTGTCCCAGCTCTTGCTTCACCTATCGAATTTCGATAGATTCCCATCGTTAATCGATGGAGGGGTGGGTCGTGGGGAAGCTGACAGTGGGTGCGCTGCGCGCCGTGCTCGTGGTGGTGCTCGCCGGCACCGTGTTCGTGCAGGCATTGATGGTGTGGACATTGGTCAGCGGGAGCGACCCGGAGGACGGGTCGCTCCCGCTGACCCCGCTGCGCGTGATCACAATCCTGGGCATGGCGTCGGCCCAGGTCGCGCTGATCTGCGTATGGCGGCTGGTGACGATGGTGCGACGCGGAACCGTATTCTCCCATGCCGCCTTCCGGTACGTGGACGGCGTGATCGGCGCGATCGTGGCGGCTGCCCTCCTGTGGTTCGCGGTCACGGCCATCAATGCGCCGGGCCAGCGGGAGGACCCGGGCGTCACCGTCATCATGGGCGGGGTCGGCGTGGCCATCCTGGGGGTCGCGCTGATCGTGCTCGTGCTGCGGATGCTGCTCGTCCAGGCCGTCGCGCGCGACGTCGAAGCGGCGCAGATGCAGGCCGAGTTGGACGAGGTGATCTGATGCCGATCGTCGTCGACATCGACGTGATGCTGGCCAGGCGGAAGATGTCCGTGGGCGAGCTCGCGGATCGCGTAGGGATCACGCCCGCCAACCTGGCGGTACTCAAGAACGGCCGCGCCAAGGCGGTGCGCTTCGCGACGCTCGCCGCGCTCTGCGAGGTGCTCAAGTGTCAGCCGGGCGACCTGCTGCGCTGGGAGGCCGAGGACGCCGCAGGCGGATGACGTGCCCTTCCAAGATCATGGAGTTCTCGACGCCCCGCGCTCCGAGTGGAAGACCGTGCCCGCCTACGCATCATCGCCGATCCCGCCTGCCTTTGACCAGCTCCGCGAGCATCCCGAGGCCGTTCCCGAGGAGATCCCGGGCCTGCTGGAGCGACTGGCCGAGGTGCCCGGCCCTCGCGATCCGCGCGGCGTACGGCACGCTCTGGTCGTCGTGCTCGCGCTGACCGCGTACGCATCTGGCCGGAGCGACCTCCCTGCTGGCGGTGGGTGAGTGGATCACCGACGCCCCGTCGTCCGTCCTGGAGCGCCTTGGCCTACGGCCCGATCCGCTGTCCCCGAAGCGGTGATTGCCGGCGGAGGCGACGGTGCGGCGGCTGCTGGGCCGCATCGACGACGACGCGCTGGACCGGGCGGCGGGCCGCCGGCTGGCCGACCGGCGCGCTGGGGCCGACGGTCAGCTGCACGCAGTGGCGGTCGACGGCAAGACCCTGCGCGCAGCGGCCAGGGCCACGGGCCGCAAGATCCATCTGCTCGCCGCCCGCGACCACCTCTCCGGCCTGGTCCTGGCCCAACTCGATGTAGGCGAGAAGACGTAGGCGAGAAGACCAACGAAATCACCTGCTTCCAGCCCTTGTTGGAGCCCCTCGGCGACCTGGCGGGCGTGGTCGTGACCAGCGACGCCAAGCACACCCAGCGCGAGCACGCCAGCTACCTGCTCGGCCGAGGCGCGCACTACGCAGGCTGTTCACCGTGCACACCTTGATGCGGCGGATCTCGCCGCGGCTGTGGCCGGTGTGGCGGGTGCGGCCCTGCAGTGGGATCTGCTCCCAGGGAGGGGACTGGCAGCATCGCCGCCGGCCCCCGGCACAACGCCTGCGACGCCAGCCGACCGCTCGCCCTCCTCGGACTCGCGCAAGGGGCGCGTCGGTGTACTCCAGCAGTGGAACCGTATGCCGGGTGAATGAGTCTCTTCGTTAAGTGCCGCATCGGTGGGGGGCGAAGATGGACGCTAATACGGGCATTGCTGTCTGCGCGACCGTGATAGCGGTTGGTTCACTCTGGATCAGCCTGGTGCAGACAAAGTCCGCCCGAGAACACAACCGGCAGTCCGTGCGACCCTTGCTGCAGATTCGGATGGTCAAGGGCTACAACGACGACATAGCCCGCCTCGAGGTCATCAATGCTGGTCTTGGCCCGGCGATTGTGACGAAGACCGTAGTGACATTCGACGGGGAGGTCGTCGGACAGTGGGACCTGCAGACCTATCGCAGAGTAACCGAGTCCTTCCCGTTTCAGCCTAAGGTACTGACCCTGGTCGAAGGCGCGGCTCTTCTCGTGGGGCAGAAGAGCTATTTGCTGCACGTCGATGGTTTCAGCGAAGATGAGCACAGATGGTTTTGGGAACTCATCTCCCGGAGAATGCTCATCGAGGTTCGCTATGAGTCTCTTTATGGCGGAGAGAACTTCGCAGTTCGCTCGTCGCCGTTGTGACGTGCCACCTAGCCTCGAGACTAAGAGCACCCCTAGCCGCGGGCCTCCTATGAGCCATTAATAAAGTTGCACAAGACTGATGCCGTCGCCGGCAGCGCGACTGAACCGAATTTTTCGCCGAGGTGTTTCGGCGTCTCATCGGACAGGTCGTTCGGGGATCCTCGGAAGAACCTTCTCGGCGATGTTGAGGAGAACGCTGTCGCTCGGGAAGGCTCCGGACGTGCTCCACACGGTGATGTCGCAGTAGCCGCCTCGGTCATCACGGTCCAGGGCCACGGTCAGCGTCCTGGCCAGGGGGCCTTGTTCGACCGGTCCGCCGGATCCGCCATTCCCGAGATTGATCTCGATCTTCATGGTGTGATCCGAGGAGAGGACCGCGGGCCGACCGAGGATCGTAAGCGTCTTGATGTCCTTCTCATCCCCGAACTTCATCAGCTTCACGTACTGGTCGGTCGACAGCTCGTTGTAAGTGGCCGAGACATTCACGGTGTACGTGTCGAACGTGACCTCGGCCTCCGGTTGGGCGACCTTCCCATCAGTCAGAGGAGCGGTGTTGTTGGTGCTGGAAACAGTGGTCGCGGTCTCTTCAGGCGTTCCAAGGAGCTTGGCCAGGTCTGGCCGGTTGAGCGCCTTGCACAGCTCTTCACCGGTCACAGGCTGGGGCGTGTCCTTGTAGGCCTTCGGAAGCTCCTCGTGTGTCCCGCCCGAACACGAGGCGGGCTGGGGGGTGTTGTCGTCGGACGGCATGAAGCGTGGGGCCAGCCACAGCGCGGCCGCGAGTGCCCCGAACACGGCCACGGCCGCGACGGCCTGGCCCCATGCGTTGTGCTCCTTCTCCGGAGTGTCCGGGCTGGGACGCGGCCCGGTTCCGGCCTGGGCCTGCGCCTTGGGCTGGGCGGCAGCATCGACTGCCGCCCCGTCTGCGGCGGCTGTCGGACTCGAGTTCCGGCGTGCGCGCAGGGCCCGGATCACCGCGTAGACGCGTATTGCGGTGAACACGAGGAACACCACGCCGAGACCGGCCGCGACCCGATCGTGATCGTGGAGGGCGAGATACATGATGCGTACGCCGAGAACAGACCCGACCGCGATGAGCAGGGGCTCGCGGACCCAGAACGGCAGGAGACGGAGGAGGAAACCGAGCATCCGGCGATCTCACCAGGACAAGATCACATTCGCCATGATGGAAGCCACAATTCCGGGCACGTGCAGGGCCTCGAAGCAAGAGACGCCAAGCCGACGATCCCGAGATCGGCTATCGAGACGACAGCGGGTGCAAGGGCTGAGCCGAAGCTGCCTGATGTTCTGGACCACTCCACCGCCCTGAGCCCGGACACCCACGGCACCGGGAGCGCACCCCTCTCGGCTGCTGGCGTCAGACTTTGATGACGGTGATGCGAGAGCCGCACAGGGCGATTAGGTCCTCGGGGTCTGAGGTGAGGACCGTCGCCGGACCGGGGGCGGCGAGGGCTGTGGCGCTGAGCATGGCGTCGATGGCGCACTTGTGGCCGTGCAGGCCGGCGTCGGCGAGGAGGGTGGCGGCGTGGCGGGCAATGGGCTCGGTGACCGGTTCGACGACGAGGCGGGACAGGGCCCATTCCAGGGCTGGGCGGCATCCACGGCACACGCGCTCCTTCCTCTGGGCAGAGTTCCCGGGAACTGGCATAGCTGGAAGGCCGATTGCTGGCTCAGCCCCGAACCGTTCGACGGAACGGCTGTACGCAAGTTCACTGAGCCCTTCCCTCTGGAGGAGGAGTGGCAGTGGGAGTACGACTACTACGACCACGATGAGCACTCACCTCTGCTCCACGGCATCTATCAGAACGGCTCGGTCCTCCTGGGCGGCAACCGTGACTGCGAGTTCTGGGTACTCGTGGTCACGGGGGCTCAGCGCGGCCGGGTCTGGTGGCTGGGAGATGGATGCGTGGCTCCGTACGCGGACGCGGGGGAGGAGAGCGAACTAGAAGCCGACTTCGTGGCCTGGTTCCAGGATTGGCAAGCCGACCGAGGATGGTGGTCCGAGCACCTCGACGGGTAGGTCTCAGCCGGCGGCAGCCTGTGCGGCCGAAGGGTCTGCCTCAAAGGGCAGGCCCTTGCACGGCGCCTTCTGATCCGTAGCTCTAGCGAGGATGGTCAGTTACGGCCATACCGGCCGCTACGTGGCCCCGAAGAGACGTTAACGGAGGCGGCTGTCGCTGCGGTTGCGGTACTCCGCTGCTGTACGGAGGCCGACTGCGAGGGAGCGCCTTCGGATCGGTACTGAGCTTCCCTACATCATCAAGGCGGCTCGCTCCGCTCACCGCACAATCAGCCGCCTGATGCCAGAGAAGGCGTACGTCGCGGCTGGGGCCGGTCGGCTCCACGGTATTAGCCTGGTTTTAGCCATCTTCCCTGTCCGGGTCCCGCGTTGAGCAAGACCAGGGAGCTACTCGCGCACCCGCAGCAGGCCCAGGCGCTCGCGCGTACTTGGCGACGGTAACCTTCGACGACCGCTCCAGTGGCTTACGCAACAGCACGTATGGCTTCGTACCGGGCATCGGTGATGCCGAATGCGGCATGGCGCATTTCACGCCTACATCATCTGGTCCGTACCAAGCTATTGACGCCCCCTTATCTCACTTCTTAAATCATGGGGCGACGCACTCACCCCCCACCTCGCTCGGCGCACCCGTGTGCCGGAAGGGAGAGCCGTGGTCTCGCCACGATCGCTCCGCAGATGTCTCCTCGCCGCCCTCTCTGCCATGCTGGTCGCGACCGCCGCGATCGGCCCGGCACAGGCAGACGCCCCGAGTGTCGGGGCCGCCGCCGTGGTGTTCTCCGACACCTTCGACGGGGCCGCCGGAGCGGCCGTCGACTCCTCGAAGTGGCAGATCGAGACCGGCGACAACGTCAACAACCACGAGCGGCAGTACTACACGTCGGGCAACAACAACGCGGCCCTGGACGGTCAGGGTCATCTGGTCATCACGGCCCGCCGGGAGAACCCGGCCAACTACCAGTGTTGGTACGGGACTTGCCAGTACACGTCGGCCCGTCTGAACACGGCCGGTAAGTTCACCGCGCAGTACGGGCACATCGAGGCCCGGATGAAGATCCCGCGCGGGCAGGGCATGTGGCCCGCGTTCTGGATGCTCGGCACACCGGTCAACTGGCCGGCCTCGGGCGAGATCGACATCATGGAGAACGTGGGCTACGAGCCCTCCACGGTCCACGGCACGATCCACGGCCCGGGCTACTCCGGCTCGGGCGGTATAGGCGCGGCCTACTCCCTTCCGAACGGCCAGGCCTTCGCCGACGCCTTCCACACCTTCGCCATTGACTGGGCCCCCGACTCGATCACCTGGTCGGTGGACGGCACCGTCTACCAGCGGCGCACACCCGCCGACCTGGGCGGGAACTCCTGGGTGTTCAACAAGCCGTTCTTCCTGATCCTGAACCTGGCGGTGGGCGGCTACTGGCCGGGCGACCCGGACGGCTCCACCGTCTTCCCGCAGCAACTGCTGGTGGACTCGGTGTCGGTGACCACGGGCGACACGGCCGCCGGCGTCGCGATCAAGGGGCTCGCCGGGAAGTGCGTGGACGTCGCGGCGGCGAACTCCGCCAACGGCACCCCCGTACAGCTCTACGACTGCAACGGCTCTGCCGCCCAGCAGTGGACCGTCGGCTCGGACGGGACGATCCGCGCGCTCGGCAAGTGCCTCGACGTCACCGGCAACGGGACGGCGGACGGCTCGACGGTCCAGTTGTGGGACTGCACGGGCGGACCGAACCAGAAGTGGGTCGTCTCCTCGGCGAACGACATCGTGAACCCGCAGGCGAACAAGTGTCTGGACGTGACGGGCGCCAACTCGGCCAACGGCACCCGGCTGCAGATCTGGACTTGCAACGGCACCGCCGCCCAGAAGTGGACGGTCGGCTGAGCCGCTGGCCCTGGGTCTGTCCGGCGGAGTAGGTGGCAGGAACGAAGAGGCGCCAAAACAGCGCTGGCGAGCGGGGCTTGGTGCGTGCAACTGCAAGGCGGAGAGGGGCGTCGACGCGATGGGGGAATCGGCAACCGACGCCAACGCCGCAGATGGACGTGCCAAGCCCCGCCCAGATCCTGTCCGGGTGATCACGGTCTCCCGCCGCACAGCCGCCGGACCGACCTCCATGGGTCGGCCCGGTCTGACGACTCAGGAGTGACAGAGTAGGTCGAGGACGACGGCCTCGGCGTCGAGGCCGTCGAGATACCGGTTGGCTTGTTCCCAGTGGCCGTCTGTGTCCGCGTCCATCCACGAGCCGTCAAGGGTGACCAGGGCGAAGCCGGGCACGGCGCACCGGACCGACCACAGCCGGGCTTCCTCGTGTTCCTGCGCGAAGTATGCAACCGGGTCGTTGAGCAGGAACGACGTGTCAAAGTGCGGGTCTCCCGCGACGGCCCGCTGGGCCACGTCCTGCACCAGCGGCTGGGCCAGATGCTCCTTCTTGGCGTCTGCCAAGGAGTACCTTTCAGGATCGGCCTCGTGGCGAGCGAGGAACTCGGCGAGCGGGCGGGCCGGCGGGTGTATCGCGGTCAGTTCGGTCCAAGCGGAGAGCAGGGCGTCATGCGTAAGCGCCGCTCGTTTCCGCATACCGTCGAAGTCGAGCAGACCCCGAGGTCCGCCGTAGCATTCCAGCGGCCCGAGGGCATCGAGCTTGGCCTTCCTGCGCGGCACGGTTGAGGCCGTGACGAGCCTGCGGTCGCCGTCGTGCGGAGGCAACACGAGGTAGGCGTTGCCCGGGCTGGAGTGGATGGCCCACCAGTCCCAGTGGCCGACCGGATTCCATTCCTCGGTGAGGTTGGCGTTGTAGGGCGCCATGGTGGCAGCTATCGCCTGTGGAACCTTCCGGGGCGCGGTCGGCGGCAGGCACACAGTGGCGAAGAACTTGGTCATGCCCGGGAGCGTAAGCCCTGGGATTTGTCCGCCCATGTGACTGTCACCTCGTCGGATCGTTGCTCGGCCAGGCGCGGGATGATCTGACAGATGCCGAGTGGGAGCGGCTGCGGCCGTTCCTGCCGGTGGGCAATGTTCGATGCGGTAGGTGGCGGGATCATCGGCAGGTGATCGACGGGATCTTGCACTGGGTGCGGACCGGGATTCACTGGCGTGACCTGCCGAAACGGTTCAGGCCGTGGAAGACGGTCTATGAGCGGCACCGGCTGTGGTCGGCCGACGGAACCTGGGAGCGGCTGCTCCAGCAGGTCCAACCGAAGCGGATGCCGCCTGTGACATCGACTGGGACATCGGGGTGGATTCCACGGTGGTGCGCGCTCATCAGCGAGAGGCAACGAGAAAGAGCGGGAGTCAGTGAGACTGACTCCCGCTCTCTCGTATCGGAATTCGCCCAGGTCAAATGCTTAGCCCGTGCCGCCGCGTCCAGGAGTTGGAACAGGCGCTTGGAAGGCGGGATCCAGCAGGCCGCAGTACGGAAGTACCTTCCAAGCGAAGTGCGTGGGAGGTCACGTTACTCCAGTGACCAGACCATCTGCGCTTCCTTTCATCAAAATGAAAGGAGGCATCAAGGGGTCAATAAACCGGTAACGGAGTCTGCGCTGAGTTCCACGTTTAGCGAGGATTCCGCCACGAGGCCCATCTAGGATTGAAAAGTCCGTGAGGTGATTCGCGAAGGAAGGAATTTCGTAACGACGTCCTGTCACTTCGGAGAGTTTCTCACGAACGTCGGGGGCGCCGAACGTTCCGAGGTCGTCCAATTCTGTCATGGAGCAAGCCGTCTGCGGTTTCCCGTATGAGCTCACTGAGCGGGGAAGACGAGCCGCAGAACGATCTCGCCGTCGTCGATCTCCCCGGTGGGCTCGAACCCGAACTTCTGGTAGAAGGGCCACGGTTCGCCGTCGCCAGGATCGTAGCTGGTCAGCAGTTCGGTAGCGCCGTCCGCGCGAACCAGGGCGACGATCTGCGTGAGCGCCTCTCGGCCGATCCCTCGCCTCTGGTGCCGCTTGTCGATGAGGAGGCGCCAGATGAAGTGCCGCCCTTTGTAAGGACCAGCCCGTGGCTTCCACGACAGCATCACGAAGCCGACTGGCTCGTCGCCGCGGTACACGGCGCGGTACCAGGGATTGGCCTCCGGTTTCTTTGTCGCTTCCTTGAGCGACTTGGACACGGAGGCGACGAACTGCTTCTGGTCACGTCGGACGCGGAGGGCACGAACGGCATCCCGGTTGTCGTCGGTGATCTCCTGCAGGTGCACGCCTGGGGACCTCATGCCACACCCCTTCCTGCATCCGGCAGCTGCGCCATCCGAGCCGACGTGAAGAGCCGCCGCCGTGCGGCAGTCTGTTGTGCTTACGCAAGGTCAAGGCCGTCAGGCTGGACGTCTTCGCAGCGTATTCGACGCAGCGGATCTGGAGCGGAACTGGCACGCCGGGCTGTGTCCGCGTCCGAGGCAGCTGCTTTGGCCTGGGCAGACGCTCCAAGATCCTGTCCACAAGTAGTCCACAGCCCCCGTCCTAGGGCCGCTCAGCGCTGCATATGGCTGCACATACGCGAAGACCCCGACCGCAGCGTTTCCGCTGGTGACGGGGTCTTTGGGCACCTCATAACGGGTGCCCCCGGCAGGATTCGAACCTGCGCACACGGCTCCGGAGGCCGTTGCTCTATCCCCTGAGCTACGGGGGCGTGTCGGCCGCGGTGTGTGCGGCGACGGGTAGAACCCTACCAGCTCTTTCGGGGGTGACTGGCATGGGTTTACGTGGGGGAGGGGCGGTGTCCTGGGGAGGGGGAGGCGGGTTGTCCGTGGGGGAGGGGCGGAGGCCCCGTATGGGGGTGGAAGTGGGGAAAACCCGGACGCGGCGGTGGGGGCGGACCTACTCTCGAGTTGTGCCAGGCGCGTCCGGGCGGGTGCTTGTTGTGGACGACAACAAGGTCATCCGGCAACTGATCAGGGTCAACCTCGAGCTGGAGGGCATCGAGGTCGTGACCGCGGCCGACGGTGCCGAATGCCTGGACGTCGTGCATCACGTGCGACCCGATGTGGTGACCCTGGATGTGGTCATGCCTCGGCTCGACGGGCTGCGGACCGCTGCCCGGTTGCGTGCCGATCCCCGGACCCGGAATCTTCCCCTCGCGATCGTCAGTGCCTGCACTCAGTACGAGGTCGAGAGCGGGCTCGATGTGGGTGTCGACGCCTTCCTCGCCAAGCCCTTCGAGCCTTCGGAACTCGTGCGGCTCGTAAGGGAGTTGATGGAGCGGCGGGGGAGTGAGGGTGTCGGGGGCGGTGGCGGAGGCGGAGGCGATGCGGGCTTGTCGTTCGAAGGTGCCTTTCGTGCGGAGGGGTTCGCCACGGACGGGTTCGGGGTGGACGAGGCCGAGCGTGCTGGGCGCGCCGGGCACTGAGGTCGTATCCGTAGTCGTAGTCCTAGTCGACGGAGTGACAGTCCTGCGGTCTTGTGGAGTCGTTGCGGCCGTGGGGCGCGGCCGTCTGTGAGGGCGCGTGCCTCGGCAGTCCGCCCAACCTGGGACCGGCGTCCACATCCCGGACCCCGGGCAAAACCGAGTCGCCTACCCACCCCCCTCCTCCCCTACGCTTGTCCCGTGACCCCCGTCGAGCTCTCCCGTACCGTGCTGCGCGCGGTGCGTCGTGCTGTGGACGAGGGGGAGCTGAGCGTGGCCGTGCCGGTGCGGGCGGTGGTGACGCCGCCGGGGCCGGGCGGGTGCGGGGACTACGCGACGAACATCGCGTTGCAGCTCGCGCGCTCGGCCGGACGGCCGCCCCGGCAGGTGGCCGAGATCCTGCGTCCCCATCTCGCCGGTACGGACGGTGTAACCGACGTGGCGATCACCGGCCCGGGGTTTCTCAACATTCGGCTCGCGGACGCGGCCGTCGCCTCCCTCGTACGGGAGATCCAGCGCGGCTCCTACGGCCACGGGGACGCCCTCGCCGGGCAGACCGTCCCGCTCCGGATCCCGTACGACGTCCGCGCGGAGGTCGTCGCCGACGCGGTCGTACGGATCGTCGCCACCCAGGGTGGCCGCGCCGAGGTGCGGCACGCCGAGCCGGTGAATCTCCGGCCCGTGCCGGCGTCCGAGGACCCCACCCCGCTCGGCCCCGACGCCGCCCGCTGGGCCCTGCTCCACCCGGCCGGCCATGATCGGCCCCGGATCACGGCGGACCACCTCGTCCAGCGCGAGAGCAACCCTCTCTTCCGCGTCCGGTACGCCCACGCCCGCACCCGGGCCCTCACCAGCAACGCCGCCGCGCTCGGCTACACCGGCGCCCCCGGTGACGTACGCCAAGCCGAAGGCATCCCCGGCGCCCCCGGTGACGGACCCCACGCCGACCACCTCCTGGGCGCCCTCGCCGACCACCCCCATGCCCTGAGCGTCGCCGCGACCCACCGTGCGCCCGATCGTCTCGCCCGGCACCTCGTCAGTACGGCCGATGCCCTGCTCGCCTTTCAGCACACCGTGCTGCCGCTCGGCGACGACAAACCCTCGGCCGCCCACCGCGCCCGGCTCGCGCTCGCCGAAGCCGCCGGGACGGTGCTGGCCGGCGGCCTGTCCCTGCTCGGCATCAGCGCACCCGACCATCTGTGACTATCTGTGAGAGAAGAATGAGCCGTTCCGCACACCCCGCCGGGCCCCGTCACGCCGATGTCCTGCCCGAGGGTCACTACTCCGCCCCGCCCGCCGACCTCAACGCCCTCGACCCGAAGGTCTGGGCGCACACCGTCACTCGTACGGACAGTGGCGCGGTCAGTGTCGGTGGCATTGATGTGACCACGCTCGCCGAGGAGTTCGGCACCCCCGCCTACTTCGTCGACGAGGCCGACTTCCGGGCCCGCGCGCGTGCCTGGCGTACCGCCTTCGGGCATGACGCCGATGTCTTCTACGCGGGCAAGGCGTTTCTCTCCCGCGCCATCGTGCGGTGGCTGCACGAGGAGGGGCTCAACCTCGATGTGTGCTCCGGTGGGGAACTCGCCACCGCCCTCTCCGCCGGTATGCCCGCCGACCGGATCGCCTTCCACGGCAACAACAAGTCCACCGAAGAGATCACCATCGCCGTCGAGACCGGTGTCGGGCGTATCGTCCTCGACTCGTTCCAGGAGATCGTGCGGGTCGCGCACATCGCCCGGTCGCTCGGCAAGCGGCAGCGCGTGCAGATCCGGGTGACCGTGGGCGTGGAGGCGCACACGCACGAGTTCATCGCCACCGCGCACGAGGACCAGAAGTTCGGGATCGCGCTGGCCGATGGGCAGGCCGCGGAAGCCGTGCGCCGCGCGCTCTCCCTCGACGGGCTCGAGCTGGTGGGGATTCACTCGCACATCGGGTCCCAGATCTTCGACATGGCCGGGTTCGAGGTCGCCGCCCGTCGTGTCGTGTCGCTCCTCGCCGCCGTCCGGGACGAGCACGGTGTCGAGCTGCCCGAGATCGACCTCGGCGGCGGTCTCGGCATCGCCTACACCAGCGAGGACGACCCGCGCGAGCCGCACGAGATCGCCAAGGCGCTGAGCGAGATCGTGACGCGGGAGTGCGAGGCCGCCAACCTGCGGACGCCTCGTATCTCCGTCGAACCCGGGCGCGCCATCGTCGGGCCGACCGCCTTCACGCTCTACGAGGTCGGCACCATCAAGCCCCTCGAGGGGCTGCGGACGTACGTCTCCGTGGACGGGGGCATGTCCGACAACATCCGGACCGCTCTGTACGACGCCGAGTACAGCGTCGCTCTTGTGTCGCGCTCCTCCGACGCCGAGCCCATGCTCGTCCGCGTCGTCGGCAAGCACTGCGAGAGCGGGGACATCGTGGTGCGGGATGCGTTCCTGCCCGCCGACCTGGCGCCCGGTGACCTCATCGCCGTGCCGGCCACCGGTGCGTACTGCCGGTCCATGGCCAGCAACTACAACCACGCACTGCGGCCGCCGGTCGTCGCCGTGAACGACGGCGAGGCCCGGGTCATCGTCCGCCGTGAGACGGAGGAGGACCTCCTGCGCCTCGACGTCGGGTGACAGGGCGGATGACACAGCCGATGACCCAGGTGACCCGGGTGGAAGATCTCCTGTATTCACCTACTCGAAAAATGAAATAAGCGTCTCACGATCCGGACAAAGGATAGAAAGTCCCGTCCGGTGAGTGAGACTGGTCCAACCGTAGACGGTATGAGGAAACGAGGTCGGATGATGCGTACGCGTCCGCTGAAGGTGGCGCTGCTGGGCTGTGGGGTAGTCGGCTCAGAGGTGGCGCGCATCATGACGACGCACGCCGCCGACCTCGCGGCCAGGATCGGCGCTCCGGTGGAGCTGGCCGGAGTCGCCGTCCGCCGTCCCTCCAGGGTCCGTGAGGGTATCGACCCCGACCTCGTCACCACCGACGCCACCGCGCTCGTCAAACGCGGGGACATCGACGTCGTCGTCGAGGTCATCGGCGGTATCGAGCCCGCCCGCTCCCTCATCACCACCGCCTTCGAGCACGGTGCCTCCGTCGTCTCCGCCAACAAGGCGCTGCTGGCCCAGGACGGCGCGGCGCTGCACGCCGCCGCCGAGGAGCACGGCAAGGACCTCTACTACGAGGCAGCCGTCGCCGGTGCCATCCCGCTCATCCGGCCGCTGCGCGAGTCCCTCGCCGGCGACAAGATCAACCGTGTGATGGGCATCGTCAACGGCACCACGAACTTCATCCTCGACAAGATGGACTCCACGGGCGCGGGCTACCAGGAAGCCCTCGACGAGGCCACCGCGCTCGGGTATGCCGAGGCCGACCCGACCGCTGACGTCGAAGGCTTCGATGCCGCCGCCAAGGCCGCGATCCTCGCCGGAATCGCCTTCCACACGCGCGTGCGGCTCGACGACGTGTACCGCGAGGGCATGGCCGAGGTCACCGCCGCCGACTTCGCCTCGGCGAAGGAGATGGGCTGCACCATCAAGCTGCTCGCCATCTGTGAGCGGGCCGCCGACGGGGGGTCGGTGACCGCGCGTGTGCATCCCGCGATGATTCCGCTGACCCACCCGCTCGCCTCCGTGCGCGGCGCGTACAACGCCGTGTTCGTCGAATCGGATGCCGCCGGGCAGCTCATGTTCTACGGTCCGGGCGCCGGCGGCGCCCCCACCGCGTCCGCCGTGCTCGGCGACCTCGTCGCCGTCTGCCGCAACAAACTCAGCGGTGCGACCGGCCCCGGCGACTCCGCGTACACCCAGCTGCCCGTCTCACCCATGGGCGAGGTCGTCACGCGTTACCACATCAGCCTCGACGTGGCAGACAAACCGGGTGTTCTCGCCCAGGTGGCCACCGTCTTCGCCGAGCACGGCGTGTCGATCGATACGGTTCGACAGCAGGGCAAGGCCGGCGAGGCTTCTCTCGTCGTCGTCACTCATCGAGCGTCCGACGCGTCCCTGAACGGGACCGTGGAGGCGCTGCGCAGCCTCGACACCGTGCGGGGTGTCGCCAGCATCATGCGGGTTGAAGGAGAGTAACCAGCAATGACCCACCAGTGGCGCGGAATCATCGAGGAGTACCGGGACCGGCTTCCGGTGTCCGACAGCACGCCGGTCGTGACGCTTCGTGAGGGCGGTACGCCGCTCGTGCCCGCGCAGGTGCTCTCCGAGCGCACGGGCTGCGAGGTCCACCTGAAGGTGGAGGGCGCCAACCCGACCGGGTCCTTCAAGGATCGCGGTATGACCATGGCCATCACGCGGGCCAAGGAGGAGGGCGCGAAGGCTGTCATCTGCGCCTCCACCGGCAATACGTCCGCCTCCGCGGCCGCGTACGCCGTGCGCGCGGGCATGGTGTGTGCCGTGCTCGTCCCGCAGGGCAAGATCGCCATCGGCAAGATGGGCCAGGCCCTGGTGCACGGCGCGAAGATCCTTCAGGTCGACGGCAACTTCGACGACTGTCTGACGCTGGCGCGCTCGCTGTCGGACAACTACCCGGTGGCGCTGGTCAATTCGGTCAACCCGGTGCGTATCGAGGGCCAGAAGACCGCCGCGTTCGAGATCGTGGACATGCTCGGCGACGCGCCCGACATCCACGTCCTGCCGGTGGGCAACGCGGGCAACATCACCGCGTACTGGAAGGGCTATCAGGAGTACGCCGCCGACGGCATCGCCCGGCAGACCCCGCGCATGTGGGGCTTCCAGGCCGCCGGTTCCGCGCCCATCGTGCGCGGCGAGGTCGTCAAGGACCCCTCGACCATCGCCACCGCGATCCGCATCGGCAACCCGGCCTCGTGGAAGTTCGCGCTGGCCGCGCGGGACGAGTCCGGCGGCGTCATCGACGAGGTGACGGACCGTGAAATCCTGCGCGCCTACCGGCTGTTGGCCGCGCAGGAGGGCGTTTTCGTCGAGCCCGCGTCCGCCGCGTCCGTCGCCGGTCTGCTGAAGGCCGCCGAGCAGGGCAAGGTCGACCCCGGCCAGAGGATCGTCTGCACGGTCACTGGAAACGGGCTCAAGGATCCGGACTGGGCCGTCGCCGGCGCCCCGCAGCCGGTCACCGTTCCGGTGGACGCGGTCACGGCGGCGGAGCGGCTCGGACTGGCGTAAAGCCGCCTGACGCAAACCCGCCAGAGGCAACCCGTCGGGCGTGAGCCTGCCGGACGTAATCTGTCAGGCGCGAACGCGCCAGACGCAACCTGTCAGGCGACAGACGCGAACCCGTCCCACGCGTCCAACGCGGCCCGGTAAAGGCCGTAGTCAGGGCCACCCCTACCGCAACCCGATGGGGGGTGCACAGGGGGCTTACGACACGCATCGTGCGCCTCCTGTGCGCCCTATGTCGCCACAGAACCTTCCTTCGATAGGCTGTACCGAACCCGCCTGCCGCATATGCCTCCGCATACGGCACGGTGCCGCGCCGTCATTGCGGTCTGAGGGTCTCCACGTACCTATCGAATGTCTTCGACAATCACGCAGCTCAAGGAGAGTCATCGAGCGATGGCCGGTCCAGCGTTCCGTGCCGCCGCCGTCCGGGTGCGCGTCCCCGCCACCAGCGCCAATCTCGGGCCGGGCTTCGACGCCTTCGGCCTGTCACTGGGGCTGTACGACGACGTGGTCGTCCGGGTGGCCGACTCCGGGCTGCACATCGACATCGCAGGTGAGGGCAGCGAGACGCTCCCGCGCGACGAGAGCCATCTCCTCGTACGCTCCCTGCGCACCGCTTTCGATCTGCTGGGCGGACAGCCGCGCGGCCTCGAGATCGTCTGCGCCAACCGCATCCCCCACGGGCGGGGCCTCGGCTCCTCCTCGGCCGCGATCTGCGCCGGCATCGTCGCCGCGCGTGCCGTGACGATAGGCGGCGACAGCAAGCTCGACGACACCGCGCTGCTCGAGCTCGCCACCGAGATCGAGGGACACCCCGACAATGTCGCGGCCTGTCTGCTCGGCGGCTTCACGCTTTCCTGGATGGAGGCCGGTGCCGCGCGCGCGATCAGGATGGATCCGGCCGATTCCATCGTTCCGGTGGTTTTCGTACCGGGAAAGCCGGTCCTCACCGAGACCGCGCGCGGTCTGCTGCCCCGCACCGTTCCGCATGTCGACGCCGCTGCCAACGCGGGCCGTGCCGCACTGCTCGTGGAGGCCCTGAGCCGACGCCCCGAGCTGCTGCTGCCCGCTACGGAGGACCGGCTGCACCAGGAGTACCGCGCCCCGGCGATGCCGGAGAGCGCGGCGCTGGTGGAGCGGCTGCGGGCCGACGGCATCCCCGCGGTGATCTCCGGCGCGGGCCCCACGGTCCTCGCGCTGGCCGACCGTGAGTCGGCCGACAAAGTCGCCCACCTCGCAGGTCAGGGCTGGGCCGCCAATCGACTGGACCTCGATGCCCAAGGGGCGAGCCTGTTGCCGCTCGCCCCGGTCGGTGTCCAGTAAAGGCGCGCGGTTACCGGATTTCGAGAGGGGGAATGTTTGTTGGATCCGGTAGTGTTAACCTCAAGTCTGCACCCGACCCCACCACGGCGAGGTGCTTCACGTCCCCGTCCGGGACAACCATTCTTCCGGGAGCCTCCCAAACTGCTTTGTGCCGTGCATTGGGTGCTATGCGCCAAGCAGTGTTGAGCACGCTCCGGAACCGGCGTGACCGTGCCGATGACACCGCAATTCAGTGCCACGGATCCGGAATCGTCATCACCAGATATGTCTTCCGCCGCTTTGGCGGACCACCGCCCCGGCACGGTCCACACAGCAAGGACCAAATCCGGACAGCACAACCGGTCGCCGAGCCAGACAGGCCGACGTCCGCTCCAGGGAAGGACCCTTCGTGAGCGACACCACCGATCTGATGGGCGCACGTGTCGAGGAGACCGCTGCCGCGCCCGCCACGGACGCCTCTGCCGCGCCTGCCTCCGGTGCCGGCTCCCGGCGGCGCCGCGGTACCGGCCTCGACGGCATGGTGCTGGCCGAGCTGCAGCAGGTCGCGTCCGGCCTCGGTATCAGGGGCACCGCGCGGATGCGCAAGAGCCAGCTGATCGAGGTCATCAAGGAGGCGCAGGCCGGGGGAGGAACCTCGGCGAAGAGCGCCGCATCCTCGCCCGCCGGGGACGCCGCCGAGGCCAAGCCGAGGCGCCGCGCCACCTCCAAGGCCCGTACGGGCGAGGAGGCCGCCGCGGCCGAGAGCAAGGCCGGTAAGGCCGCCGACAAGGCCGTGGCCCCCGTGGCCCAGCAGCAGATCGAGATCCCCGGCCAGCCGGCCAGCGACGACGCCCCCGTGGGCGAGCGTCGCCGCCGCCGCGCCGTGGCCGAGGCGGGCAGCCCGGAGACGGTCACCGCCGAGGCGAAGAGCGAGCCGAAGGTCGAGGTCTCCGTGGAGGCCAAGGCCGACGCCGGTGACGGCGCCGAGGGCCGTCAGGGCCGTCGTGACCGCCGTGACCGCGCCGACCGTGACCGTGGTGGCCGTGACCGCGACCGCCGCGGTGGCAAGGGCGACGAGCAGCAGGGTCAGGGCCAGGGCGGCGGCGCCGGTCAGCAGCGTCAGGAGCGCCAGGACCGGCAGCAGCAGGGTGGCGGCCGTCAGGACCGACAGGACCGCCAGCAGCGCGACAACGGCCCGCAGGACGACGACGACTTCGACGGTGGCCGTCGCGGCCGTCGTGGGCGCTACCGCGACCGTCGTGGCCGTCGTGGCCGCGAGGAGTTCGGCCCGAACGAGCCGCAGCTCGCCGACGACGACGTCCTGATCCCCGTCGCGGGCATCCTGGACATCCTCGACAACTACGCGTTCATCCGTACGTCCGGCTACCTGCCGGGTCCCAACGACGTGTACGTCTCCCTCGCCCAGGTCCGCAAGAACGGTCTGCGCAAGGGTGACCACGTCACCGGAGCGGTCCGGCAGCCGAAGGAGGGCGAGCGCCGCGAGAAGTTCAACGCGCTCGTGCGCCTGGACTCCCAGAACGGCATGGCGCCCGAATCCGGCCGTGGGCGACCGGAGTTCAACAAGCTGACCCCGCTGTACCCGCAGGACCGGCTCCGCCTGGAGACCGACCCGGGCGTGCTGACCACCCGCATCATCGACCTCGTGTCGCCGATCGGTAAGGGCCAGCGCGGTCTGATCGTGGCCCCGCCGAAGACCGGCAAGACCATGATCATGCAGGCGGTCGCCAACGCGATCACGCACAACAACCCCGAGTGCCACCTGATGGTCGTCCTGGTCGACGAGCGTCCGGAAGAGGTCACCGACATGCAGCGGTCGGTGAAGGGCGAGGTCATCTCCTCGACCTTCGACCGTCCGGCCGAGGACCACACCACGGTCGCCGAGCTCGCCATCGAGCGCGCCAAGCGCCTGGTGGAGCTGGGCCACGACGTCGTCGTCCTGCTCGACTCGATCACGCGTCTGGGCCGTGCGTACAACCTCGCCGCCCCGGCCTCAGGCCGCATCCTGTCCGGTGGTGTCGACTCGACGGCCCTCTACCCCCCGAAGCGCTTCTTCGGTGCGGCCCGCAACATCGAGGACGGCGGTTCGCTGACCATCCTCGCGACCGCGCTCGTCGACACCGGGTCCCGCATGGACGAGGTGATCTTCGAGGAGTTCAAGGGCACCGGCAACATGGAGCTCAAGCTCGACCGGAAGCTCGCCGACAAGCGCATCTTCCCGGCGGTGGACGTCGACGCGTCCGGTACCCGTAAGGAAGAGATCCTGCTCGGCAGCGACGAGCTCGCCGTCACCTGGAAGCTGCGTCGCGTGCTGCACGCGCTCGACCAGCAGCAGGCGATCGAGCTGCTGCTCGACAAGATGAAGCAGACGAAGTCGAACGGCGAGTTCCTGCTGCAGATCCAGAAGACGACGCCGTCGCCGGGCAACGGCAACGACTGACGTCAGCAGGATCAGTAGTCGGTAGCTGGTCAGTAGCCGGTCGGTAACTGGTCAGTAGCGCAAAGGGCCGCCCCCGTCACTCAGGTGACGGGGGCGGCCCTTTGCGTGGAATGGGACAGGTGTACGATCGCGATTCTTTGAAACTTCTTAGAACTCGCAAGCTCCTGGGGGGACTTGAGTGGATACGTCCATGTCCGGACGCGGTCGTCACAGACGCCGTATACGTATAGCCGTGCCCGTCGCGGCGGCGACCCTGGCGGCCGCGGTCGGCGGCGCGCTCCTGATGTCGTCCGCGAACGCCGCACCCACGCCGTCGACATCGATGGCGAAGCCCAGCACCTCCTCGCCCTCCCTGACCGAGCTGCGGCAGCGGATAGCGGGAGCCGTCGCCAGTGACGGCACGGCCGGTGGGACCACGATGAAGAAGTCCGCGCTGAGCGCGGGCACCGGCGGCGCGACCATCGAGCCGAAGATCATCGGCGGCACCACGACGGCCATCGCCAACGCCCCGTGGATGGCGCAGCTCTGGTACCTCGACGACAAGGGCACCAGCAGCACCAGCGACGACTTCGGCTTCTTCTGCGGGGGCGCCGTGGTGTCGCCGACGAAGATCCTCACCGCCGCGCACTGCGTCAAGGGCTACGACTGGCACGCGAACGGCGCCATCGTGACCGGCACCTCGCAGCTCCCCTCGGCCGACGGCACCGACGTGCACGGCGGTACCGTCTCGGGCGTCTGGCGCCAGTGGAACCACCCCTCGTACAGCGCGTCGACCATCAACAACGACATCGCGGTGCTCACCCTGCCCAACCCGATCAAGGCCAAGCCGATCCGGATGACGACGTCGGGCGACACCGCGTCGTACAAGTCCGGCACCGAGGCGACGGTCTACGGCTGGGGCCGCACCAGCTCCACCACCCAGGACATCTCCGAGAACCTGAAGACGGCCACGCTGCCCATCAAGTCGGACGCCACCTGCGCCGACACCTACGGCAGTGCCTTCATCAAGGGCCACATGGTCTGCGCGGGCACCCCGGCGACCGGCAGTGACACCGGCACCACCTCGGCCTGCAACGGCGACTCCGGCGGCCCGCTGGTCGTCGGCGGCGTCAACGGCCGGATCGTGGGTGTCGTCTCCTGGGGTGTGAAGGACTGCGTCGAGAAGGGCGCGTACAGCGTCTTCACGAAGGTCAGCACCTACGTCGGTGCCACGTATCCGCGGATCGAGGACACCAACCTCAGCGGTGACCACAAGGCCGACCTGTTCGTGCGCAAGTCCTCCGGCAAGGAGGCCTTCGAGAAGGACTCCAAGGGCACCTCGTTCGGTGCGCGTCAGTCGTGGGGTGTCTGGAGCAGGTCCAACCTGATCCTCCAGACCGACCTCAACCGGGACGGCTACCAGGACTTCATCGAGCGCGTGAGCTCCAGCGGCGACATCCGCTGGCGGCACTACGTGCCGTCCACGGACTCCTGGGCCGACACGAAGCTCTTCAGCGACTGGAGGACCCGCACCCGCGTCGTCGCCCCCGGTGACGTGACCGGCGACGCCCTGCCCGACCTGCTCTCCGTCGACTCCGGCGGCGCCCTGTGGATCTACCCGGGCAAGGGCAACGGCACCTTCTCGGCGCGCGTCAAGGTCGGCTCCGGCTGGAACCAGTACAACCTCCTGCGCGGCCACGGCGACTTCACCGGCGACGGCAAGGCCGACCTGATCGCGCGCAGCAAGAGCGGCTCGTACATCTATCTGTACAAGGGCACCGGCAAGGCGGGCAGCGGGGCGTTCTCGGCCCGCGTCAAGGTGCGCACCTGGGCCGGTTACAACGCGTTCGTCGCCCCCGGTGACGTCACCGGCGACGGCAAGGCCGACTTCCTGGCCCGTACGCCCGGCGGCACGCTCTACCTGTACAAGGGCACGGGCAAGGCCACCAGCGAGATGTTCGCCACAAGAATCAAGATCGGCACCGATTTCAAGCAGTACGACGTCTTCGCCTGAAATCGCAGGTGAGCAGGGGTTTGCCCGAGCTCGCCGGTGACACAGCGTGTCCATCGCACCACGTGGTGGGCACGCTGCGTCGTGCAACCCTTTCCCGAGTTTCCCCGTCTGCCCGTACAGAGTGACCATGGAGCGGTACGCGTCACGACGACAGGCGGGGCCTGACCCTGAAAGCAGGGGGTAACCGAACGTAGAGGGACAGAGGAGCGCATGCCTGCCGAGAGCACGTTCGAACTCGGTGCCGCGGGGGAGCCCGACATAGCGGGCGAGACCGGTACCCGTACCAGTGGCCCACGCCGCCGCGCGAAGGGCCGCCGCCGCAAGCCGCGCGGCAAACGCGGCAAGGCCCTGCTCATCACGGCCTGGACCGCGGCGGGCATCGTCGTCCTGGGCGGCACCGGCGCCGGATACCTGTACTTCAAGCTCAACGGCAACATCAAGAGCGTCGACATCAACAACGCTCTCGGCGCCGACCGGCCCCTGAACGTCGACAACGGCTCCCAGGACATCCTGGTGCTGGGCTCGGACACCCGCTCCGGCGCCAACGAGGACCTGGGCGGCGGCAGCGACGACGGCACCGCCCGCTCGGACACGGCGATGATCGTGCACGTGTACCAGGGTCACAAGAAGGCCAGCGTGGTCTCCATACCCCGCGACACCCTCATCGAGCGCCCCTCCTGCACCGATGCCAAGGGCGACACGCACGACGCGGCCTCCGAAGTGATGTTCAACTCCGCGTACTCCACCGGCGGCGCCGCCTGCGCCGTGAAGACCGTCGAGTCCATGACCGGTATCCGCATGGACCACTACATCGAGGTCGACTTCAGCGGCTTCCAGAAGCTCATCGACGACCTGGGCGGGGTGGACATCACCACCACCGAGGACATCTCCGACCCGGACAGCCATCTGGAGCTGAAGGCCGGCGAACACACCCTGAACGGCGAGCAGTCGCTCGGACTGGTCCGCACCCGGCACGGTGTCGGCGACGGCTCCGACCTCGGCCGCATCCAGCTTCAGCAGGCGTTCATCAAGGCCCTGGTCGAGCAGGTCAAGCACATCGGCGTGCTGACCAACCCCTCCAAGCTGATCAAGATCGCCGACAGCGCGACCAAAACCGTCACCACCGACTCAGACCTCGCCTCGGTCAGGAACCTCGCGTCCTTCGCGAGCGGTCTCAAGGGCATCAGCTCGTCGAAGATGAGCATGGTGACGATGCCGGTCCAGTACGACAGCGCGAACATCAACCGCGTCCTCGTCGACGAGGACAAGTCCCAGCTGGTCTGGAAGGCCCTCAAGAACGACCGGGCGATCCCGAAGGCGGCCACCGAAGGCACGGCCACCGGCACCGCCAAGGGTGTCGTCAGCTCGTCGTGAGCCTTCTGACGGAGCCAGGGAATAGAACGCGGCGCCCCCCGGTTTTGGGGGATGCGGCCAGTCCTGGCAGACTGGTACGTCGGCTCCGGTTCACGCCTCCGCAATCCGCGGCAGCGACCCGGCGCCCTCCCGAAACTAGGAGACACCTTGAAGCGCGACATCCACCCCGAGTACGTCGAGACGCAGGTCAGCTGCACCTGTGGCGCGTCGTTCACCACCCGTAGCACGATCTCCAGCGGTTCCATCCGCGCCGAGGTCTGCTCCGAGTGCCACCCGTTCTACACGGGCAAGCAGAAGATCCTCGACACCGGTGGCCGTGTGGCCCGCTTCGAGGCCCGCTTCGGCAAGGCTGCCGCTGCCAAGAAGTAGCGAGCCCACAGCGCCGGTCTTCGGCGTCCCCGGCATGGGGGCGCCGGGACCGGCGCTTTGCGGTGCAGCCCCCTCCCCCGAGCTCTCGACTTCTCCCCCAGTGCCTTAAGGGCCTGGGAGGGACCCCCAGAGCAGGGGGTACCCCCATGCCGTACCTACGTCCCCGAGCCCATCATGGAGCTGGGGACAGCCCATTGGAGCCGGAGATGTTCGAGGCGGTCGAGGAACTCATCGGCGAGCACGCCGATCTGGAGAAGAAGCTCGCTGACCCGTCGGTCCACGCCGACCAGGCCAACGCGCGCAAGCTCAACAAGCGCTATGCCGAGCTGACCCCGATCGTCGCGACGTACCGCTCCTGGAAGCAGACCGGCGACGACATCGGCACGGCGAAGGAGTTCGCGGCCGACGACCCGGACTTCGCGGCCGAGGTCAAGGAGCTGGAGAAGCAGCGCGAGGAGCTGACGGAGAAGCTGCGTCTGCTGCTGGTCCCGCGCGACCCCAGCGACGACAAGGACGTCATCCTCGAGATCAAGGCGGGCGCAGGCGGCGACGAGTCGGCCCTCTTCGCCGGCGACCTGCTGCGCATGTATCTGCGCTACGCCGAGCGCGTCGGCTGGAAGACCGAGATCATCGACTCCACCGAATCCGAGCTCGGCGGCTACAAGGACGTCCAGGTCGCCGTGAAGACCAAGGGCGGCCAGGGTGCCACCGAGCCCGGCCAGGGTGTCTGGGCCCGCCTGAAGTACGAGGGCGGTGTGCACCGCGTACAGCGCGTGCCGTCGACCGAGTCGCAGGGCCGCATCCACACCTCCGCCGCCGGTGTGCTGGTCACGCCCGAGGCCGAGGAGGTCGACGTCGAGATCCACGCGAACGATCTGCGGATCGACGTCTACCGCTCGTCGGGTCCCGGCGGCCAGTCCGTCAACACGACCGACTCCGCGGTGCGCATCACGCACATTCCCACCGGAGTCGTCGCTTCCTGCCAGAACGAGAAGAGCCAACTGCAGAACAAGGAGCAGGCGATGCGTATCCTGCGCTCCAGGCTCCTGGCGGCGGCACAGGAGGAAGCGGAGCGGGAGGCCGCGGACGCCCGCCGCAGCCAGGTCCGCACCGTCGACCGCTCCGAGAAGATCCGTACGTACAACTTCCCGGAGAACCGCATCTCGGACCACCGCGTCGGATTCAAGGCGTACAACTTGGACCAGGTGCTCGACGGAGACCTCGACGCCATGATCCAGGCGTGCGTCGACGCGGACTCGGCCGCGAAGCTCGCCGCTGCATAAACGCTCACGACACCAGCTCAGCCCGGAGGACCAGCGTGAACCTGCTGCTCGCGGAAGTGGCCCAGGCCACCCAGCGGCTGGCCGACGCCGGCGTGCCCTCGCCGCGCAACGACGCCGAGGAGCTCGCCGCCTTCGTGCACGGCGTGAAGCGGGGCGAGCTGCACACCGTCAAGGACGCGGACTTCGACGCCCGCTACTGGGAGGTGATCGCGCGCCGCGAGGCCCGCGAGCCGCTCCAGCACATCACCGGACACGCCTACTTCCGCTACCTGGAACTCCAGGTCGGGCCAGGCGTGTTCGTGCCCCGGCCGGAGACCGAGTCAGTGGTCGGCTGGGCCATAGACGCCGTACGCGCGATGGATGTCGTGGAGCCCCTGATCGTCGACCTGTGCACCGGCTCGGGCGCCATCGCGCTCGCCCTCGCACAGGAAGTCCCGCGCTCCCGCGTCCACGCCGTGGAGCTGTCCGAGGACGCCCTGAAGTGGACCCGCAAGAACGTCGAGGGGTCCAGGGTCGCCCTGCGCCAGGGCGACGCCCTGGACGCCTTCCCCGACCTCGACGGCCATGTGGACCTGGTCATCTCCAACCCGCCGTACATCCCGCTCACGGAATGGGAGTACGTCGCACCGGAGGCCCGGGACTACGATCCCGAACTCGCCCTGTTCTCGGGCGAGGACGGACTCGACCTCATCCGCGGCATCGAGCGCACCGCGCACCGGCTGCTGCGCCCCGGCGGCGTCGTCGTCATCGAGCACGCCGACACCCAGGGCGGGCAGGTGCCGTGGATCTTCACCGAGGAGCGGGGCTGGGCCGACGCGGCCGACCACCCGGACCTCAACAAGCGACCGCGGTTCGCGACCGCCCGTAAGGCGATGCCGTGAGCACGCGCAGTTCAGGAACGTCAACTAAGCAGTACGTGTACGAGGAGGCTCGCTAGATGGCACGGCGATACGACACCAACGACGCGACCGACCGCACCACCGGTCTGCGTGAAGCCGCGTCCGCCGTCCGCCGTGGCGAGCTGGTGGTCCTCCCGACGGACACGGTGTACGGCGTGGGCGCGGACGCGTTCTCCTCGGAGGCCGTCGCCGATCTCCTCGAAGCCAAGGGGCGGGGCCGCAACATGCCCACCCCCGTCCTCATCGGCTCCCCGAACACCCTGCACGGCCTTGTCACGGACTTCTCCGAGATGGCCTGGGAACTGGTCGACGCGTTCTGGCCGGGCGCGCTCACCCTCGTCGCCAAGCACCAGCCGTCCCTGCAGTGGGACCTGGGGGACACCCGTGGCACCGTAGCCGTGCGCATGCCGCTGCACCCGGTCGCCATCGAACTGCTCACCGAGGTCGGCCCGTTGGCCGTTTCCTCCGCGAACCTCACGGGCCACCCCGCACCGGAGGACTGTGACGCCGCGCAGGAGATGCTCGGCGACTCGATCTCCGTCTACCTGGACGGCGGCCCGACCCCCGGCAACGTTCCGTCGTCGATCGTCGATGTCACCGGCAAGGTGCCCGTGCTGCTGCGCCAGGGGGCACTGTCGGCGGAGGAACTGCGGAAGGTCGTACCCGACCTCGAGGTGGCGAATTGACAGCCCCTGACGCGGGGCGTGGCATAGGCACGGGGATCACGGGGACCAACGGGTCCCCCAGGGGATCCTTCCGCATCCTCCACGTCAGCACCGGCAACGTGTGCCGCTCGCCGATCACCGAGCGGCTGACCCGCCATGCCCTGGCGGACCGGCTCGGGGACCCCCTGTGGGGCGGCCTGACCGTGGAGAGCGCGGGCACCTGGGGCCACGAGGGCGCCCCCATGGAGGCCAACGCCGAGACGGTCCTCGCGGACTTCGGCGCGGACCCCTCCGGCTTTGTCGGCCGTGAGCTCCTCGACGACCATGTCATCCGCGCCGACCTGGTTCTCACCGCCACCCGCGACCACCGCGCCCAGGTCATCTCCATGGGCCACTCGGCGGGCCTGCGCACCTTCACCCTGAAGGAGTTCACCCGCCTGGTCCGCGCCATAGATCCGGCCACCCTCCCGCCCCTGGACGAGGGCGTGATCGAGCGCGCTCGCGCCCTGGTCCGGGCCGCCGCCGCTCTACGCGGGTGGCTGCTGGCTCCGACGGCGGAGGCGGACGAGGTGTATGACCCGTACGGCGCACCTCTGCCCTTCTTCCGGTCGATCGGTGAGGAGATCAATGAGGCGCTGGACCCCGTGGTCACGGCGCTGACGGGTGTGCGGGCGCGCGCGTAACACCGGGCGACCCACCGGTCCCGGTTCTACATTGGACGTAGCGCGCCCCCGTCGAGGTCGCACCCCCGCCCGAGGTCCGGAGTCCACCATGCCGGTCACACAAATGCTGGAAGCGGATGTCCTGCGGCGTCAGGACCCGGAGCTCGCCGAGATCCTGATCGGGGAGCTGGAGCGGCAGTCGACGACGCTGCAGTTGATCGCGGCCGAGAACTTCACCTCGCCTGCCGTGCTGGCCGCGCTCGGGTCGCCGCTGGCGAACAAGTACGCCGAGGGGTATCCCGGCGCACGCCACCACGGCGGCTGCGAGATCGTCGACGTCGCGGAGCGGATCGCCGTGGACCGGGCCAGGAGCCTCTTCGGTGCCGACCACGCCAACGTGCAGTCCCACTCCGGATCTTCGGCCGTCCTCGCCGCGTACGCCGCGCTGCTGCGGCCCGGCGACACCGTCCTGGCCATGGGGCTGCCGTTCGGCGGCCACCTCACGCACGGGTCGCCCGCGAACTTCTCCGGCCGCTGGTTCGACTTCGTCGGATACGGGGTGGAGGCCGAGAGCGGGCTCATCGACTACGCGCAGGTGCACACGCTGGCTCGTACGCACCGTCCGAAAGCCATCGTCTGCGGTTCCATCGCCTATCCCCGGCACATCGACTACGCCGTCTTCCGGGAGATCGCCGACGCGGTCGGCGCCTATCTGATCGCCGACGCCGCCCATCCCATCGGGCTCGTCGCCGGGGGAGCGGCGCCCAATCCGGTGCCGTACGCCGACGTGGTCTGCGCCACCACGCACAAGGTGCTGCGCGGCCCCCGCGGCGGCATGATCCTCTGCGGCGGTGAACTGGCCGAGCGCGTCGACCGGGCGGTCTTCCCGTTCACCCAGGGCGGTGCCCAGATGCACACGATCGCCGCCAAGGCCGTCGCGTTCGGCGAGGCGGCGACCCCGGCCTTCACGGCGTACGCCCATCAGGTGGTCGCCAACGCGCACGTGCTGGCCGAGGCGCTGATCGCGGAGGGGCTCCACATCACCACCGGTGGGACCGACACCCACCTGCTGGTCGCCGACCCCGCGCCGCTCGGCGTCGACGGACGTGGCGCCCGCGGTCGGCTGGCTGCCGCCGGGATGGTCCTGGACACCTGTGCGCTGCCGCACGGAGACGCCCGTGGCCTGCGGCTCGGCACGGCGGCGCTCACGACTCAGGGCATGGGCGAAGAGGAGATGGCGCAGATCGCGGCGCTGTTCGCCGCGGTGCTGCGGGACGAGACCGACAGCAGGACGGCTCGTGAAGAAGTGCGGGAGCTGGCCGGAAGATTTCCGCCCTATCCGGACTAGCGAGGGGTATGCGCACTCCTGTGCACAGCCACTCGTGCAACCATCGTCGCTACCCGGAAGTCCCCGACCATATGCGCGCATCGCTAGGCTGTGGGGCTGAGATGGCCGGCGAGACCTGTGGGGAAGCCCGTGCGTGAATATCTGCTGACGCTCTGCATCACGGCCGCGGTGACGTATCTGCTGACAGGGCCGGTACGGAAGTTCGCGATCGTGGCCGGAGCCATGCCGCAGATCCGTGCGCGTGACGTGCACCGGGAACCCACGCCGCGGCTCGGCGGTATCGCGATGTTCTTCGGTCTGTGTGCGGGCCTGCTCGTCGCCGACCACCTGACGAACCTCAACAAGGTCTTCTCCAGCTCCAACGAGCCACGCGCGCTGCTCTCCGGCGCGGCACTGATCTGGCTGATCGGCGTCCTGGACGACAAGTTCGAGATCGACGCGCTGATCAAGCTGGGCGGTCAGATGATCGCCGCGGGCGTGATGGTCATGCAGGGTCTGACGATCCTGTGGCTTCCCGTCCCGGGAGCGGGCCTGGTCGCGCTCACCCAGTGGCAGAGCACCCTGCTGACGGTGGCGCTGGTGGTCATCACGATCAACGCGGTGAACTTCGTGGACGGCCTCGACGGCCTCGCCGCCGGCATGGTGTGCATCGCCTCCGCCTCGTTCTTCCTGTACGCCTACCGGATCTGGTACTCGTACGGCATCGAGGCCGCCGCCCCGGCGACGCTCTTCGCGGCGATCCTCATGGGCATGTGTCTGGGCTTCCTGCCGCACAACATGCACCCCGCGCGGATCTTCATGGGCGACTCCGGCTCGATGCTGATCGGGCTGGTGCTGGCCGCCGGCGCGATCTCCATCACCGGCCAGATCGACCCCGACGCGTTGAACCTGTTCTCCGGCTCGGAGCGCAACACCGTGCACCAGACGGTGCCGGTCTACATCCCGCTGCTGCTGCCGCTGACGATCATCGCGGTCCCGGCCGCCGACCTGGTGCTCGCGATCGTGCGGCGCACCTGGCGCGGACAGTCGCCCTTCGCCGCCGACCGCGGACATCTGCACCACCGTCTGCTGGAGGTCGGCCACTCGCACAGCCGGGCCGTCCTGATCATGTACTTCTGGTCGGGACTGATCGCCTTCGGCGCCCTGGCCTTTTCGGTGAACTCGGCGTCCATGTGGATCGTGCTCGGCATCGCGGCGCTCAGCGCGGTGGGTCTCGTACTGCTCCTGCTGCCGCGCTTCACACCGCGCGCCCCGCGCTGGGCCGAGAACCTCGTGCCGCCGCGCTACCGCCGCCGGCGCCGGGCCGCCGTGGCGGAGGAGGCGGCTGTCGCGTACGGGGCGGAGGCGCCGGGGGAGCCGGGGGAGGAGGACCGCGAGCACCGTGCCCCGGTCGCTGCGGGAGTCTCGGGTGTCTCGGGTGTCTCAGGAGTCAACGGAGCGACCGCGATCGGCCCCCGTTCGCGCTTCCTGGATCGGCGCAAAGCCGGGTCTTCGCGCTGACGCACAGCAGGCAACGTAAGAATTCGGTAAGAGAGATCATCGCCGAACCGTCCCAATACCAGACAAGTCGCCCCTCGAAGTGCACAGACGCGCAGCGTCACTCTCATGTGTGACAGCGAGCACACCTTCTAGGTAAAGACCGCATCAAATAGTTTGTGATACCGTTCACGAGAACCCGGGCTAGAGCCGAAGGACCGTCAAGAGACGGCCCCTTGGCGTGAGGTTCTCTCTCAGCCCAGGGCTACGCTCGTCCATGACGACACCCTGCCCCCCTTAGCAAGCGGAGTTGCCGCCATGCCGTCCAATGACGTCCGGATCCTCCTTCAAGCAGCTGTGCCCACAGCCGCCGTCGGCGCGATTGCCGCCGTCGTCTGCGGTGTGGTCGCCGGTGGCAAGGGAGTGGTGGGGGCGATCGTCGCGACGCTGGTCGTGATCCTCTTCATGGGCATCGGGCTCTACGTTCTGCAGCGCACTGCCAAATCGCTTCCGCACTTGTTCCAGGCGATGGGTCTGATGCTGTACACGGCGCAGATTCTTCTGCTGTTCATCTTCGTCGCCGCGTTCAAGAACACGACGCTGTTCAACCCCAAGGCCTTCGCGATCACTCTGGTCGCCGCCACGCTCGCGTGGATCGGCGCACAGGCGCGTGCCCAGATGAAGGCCAAGATCCTCTACGTCGAACCCGAGTCTTCGAAGGGCGACAAGCCCGAAAAGACTGGGCACTCGTCGTGAGGGGTAGGGCCGGGATAAGTGGGCCGGAGAGAGCCTGCTATCGTCCGGTGCCAACTGCGGCATCGCGGGCGCGGGCATCTGAGCTGACGCCTGCTCAAACGCGAGGCTTGATGCCCCACAGCCGCCCCCACATCCGTAACACCAGTCCAGTGCCGAACCGCGGCTGCGCGCCGCGCCGACACAACGAGGTTGCCGTACCTATGCGCCACGCTGAAGGAGCCCGCGGTGAGTGCTGACCCGACGCAGGTGCTCGCCTTCGAGACCGACTGCCACATCTTCGACGGCTGTGGATTCCCGGCTCCCGGCCTGCACTCGTTCCTGTTCGAGCCCCTCGTGGGCGACGCGGACAGCAGCGTCTACTTCAACAAGACGATGCTCCTGGCGCTGCTCGGCTCGGTCATTGTCGTCGGCTTCTTCTGGGCCGCCTTCCGTAAGCCGAAGGTCGTCCCGGGCAAGCTGCAGATGGTCGCCGAGGCGGGCTACGACTTCATCCGCCGCGGTGTCGTCTACGAGACGATCGGCAAGAAGGAAGGCGAGAAGTACGTACCGCTGGTCGTCTCGCTGTTCTTCTTCATCTGGATGATGAACCTCTGGTCGATCATTCCGGTCGCCCAGTTCCCGGTCACGTCGATCATCGCGTACCCCGCGGTCCTCGCGCTGATCGTCTACATCCTCTGGGTCTCGCTGACCTTCAAGCGGCACGGATTCGTCGGTGCGTTCAAGAACTTCACCGGCTACGACAAGTCGCTGGGCCCGGTTCTCCCGCTGGCCATGTTCATCGAGTTCCTCTCGAACCTGCTGGTCAGGCCGTTCACCCACGCCGTACGACTCTTCGCGAACATGTTCGCGGGCCACACGCTGCTGCTGCTCTTCACGATCGCCAGCTGGTACCTGCTGAACGGCATCGGCATCGCCTACGCCGGCGTCTCTTTCATCATGGTCCTCGTGATGACGGCCTTCGAGCTCTTCATCCAGGCCCTGCAGGCGTACGTCTTCGTGCTCTTGACCTGCACGTTCATCCAGGGCGCGCTCGCCGAGCACCACTGAGCCACCCCCCTGTAAAACCCCCTAAGCGTCCGGTGGCCAACCCCCGCCGGTCCGTACAGAGAAGGAAGAATCAGCATGGCTGCCACTGAGACCCTCGCCGCCGTCTCCGGCTCCCTCGGCTCCATCGGCTACGGCCTCGCTGCCATCGGCCCTGGCGTCGGCGTCGGCATCATCTTCGGTAACGGCACCCAGGCGCTGGCCCGTCAGCCCGAAGCTGCCGGCCTGATCCGCGCCAACCAGATTCTCGGCTTCGCGTTCTGTGAGGCGCTCGCCCTCATCGGCCTGGTCATGCCGTTCGTCTATGGCGTGTGATCGTCGGATCCACGACAGCCCACTAGACGAAAGGCACTGATATGAGCCAGCTGCTCACTGTCGCGGCTGAGGAGATGGAAAATCCCCTCGTCCCGCCGATCCCCGAGCTTGTCATTGGCCTGATCGCCTTCGTCATCGTCTTCGGCTTCCTCGCCAAGAAGCTCCTCCCGACCATCAACAAGGTTCTGGAAGAGCGCCGCGAGGCCATCGAGGGCGGTATCGAGAAGGCCGAGGCCGCTCAGACCGAAGCCCACAGCGTGCTGGAGCAGTACAAGGCCCAGCTCGCCGAGGCCCGGCACGAGGCCGCGCGGCTGCGCCAGGAGGCGCAGGAGCAGGGCGCCACGCTCATCGCCGAGATGCGCGCGGAAGGCCAGCGGCAGCGTGAGGAAATCATCGCCGCCGGTCACACGCAGATCGAGGCCGACCGCAAGGCCGCCGCACAGGCGCTGCGCGGCGACGTGGGCAAGCTCGCCACCGACCTGGCCGGCAAGCTCGTCGGCGAGTCCCTGGACGACCACGCCCGGCAGAGCCGCGTCATCGACCGCTTCCTCGACGAGCTCGAGGAGAAGGCCGAGGCGGCTCGATGACAGCACACGGAGCGAGCCGCGAGGCAACCGCAGCCGCACGTGAGCGTCTCGACGCGCTGACGGACAGCACGCCGGTGGACGCGGCGCAGCTCGCCGACGAGCTGGCCGCGGTCACCGCGCTGCTGGACCGCGAGGTGTCGCTGCGTCGGGTCCTCACCGACCCGGCGCAGCCCGGCCAGGCCAAGGCCGAGCTGGCCCAGCGCCTGCTCGGTGGTCAGGTCGGCGGCCCCGCCGCGGACCTGGTGGCCGGAATGGTGCGCTCGCGCTGGACGCAGTCGCGCCACCTGGTGGACGCCCTCGAGGAGCTGGCGAACGCAGCCGACCTCACGGCGGTCCAGCAGGCGAACGCGCTCGACGACGTCGAGGACGAGCTGTTCCGGTTCGGCCGGATCGTCTCTTCGAACACCGGGCTGCGAGCCGCGCTGACCGACCGCACCGCCTCGAAGGCGGCCAAGAGTGAGCTGCTGCGCAGCCTGCTCGGCGGGCGGGCCAATGCGACGACCGAGCGTCTGGTGACGCGCCTTGTGACCGCGCCGCGGGGACGTAGCCTGGAGGCGGGACTCGAGTCCCTGTCCAAGCTCGCCGCCGATCGCCGCGACCGCATGGTCGCCGTCGTCACCTCGGCGGTCCCGTTGAGCGACGGACAGAAGCAGCGCCTCGGCGCCGCTCTGGCGAAGCTCTACGGCCGCCGGATGCACCTCAACCTCGCCGTGGACCCCGAGGTCGTCGGCGGGATCCGGGTGCAGGTCGGTGACGAGGTCATCAACGGCTCCATCGCGGACCGACTTGAGGACGCCGCTCGCCGCATGGCGAGCTAGCAACTCCATAAGCACAGCAGTACGCAATTACGGCCCTCGTTGGGCCGTGCAGAGGATTCACCTCTCTTAGGGGGGAGTCCCCATCCCCCCAAGTGAAACTTCGGGCCCAACAAGGAGAGCAGGGAACCCAGATGGCGGAGCTCACGATCCGGCCGGAGGAGATCCGGGACGCGCTGGAGAACTTTGTCCAGTCGTACAAGCCGGACGCGGCCTCGCGCGAGGAGGTCGGTACGGTCACCCTTGCCGGCGACGGCATCGCGAAGGTCGAGGGCCTCCCCTCGGCCATGGCCAACGAACTGCTGAAGTTCGAGGACGGCACCCTCGGCCTCGCGCTCAACCTGGAAGAGCGCGAGATCGGCGCCATCGTCCTTGGTGAGTTCAGCGGCATCGAGGAGGGCCAGCCGGTGCAGCGCACCGGTGAGGTGCTTTCCGTGGCTGTCGGCGAGGGCTACCTCGGCCGCGTTGTCGACCCGCTCGGCAACCCGATCGACGGCCTCGGCGAGATCGAGACGTCCGGTCGCCGCGCCCTCGAGCTGCAGGCCCCGGGCGTCATGGCCCGTAAGTCGGTGCACGAGCCGATGGAGACCGGCTACAAGGCCGTCGACGCGATGACCCCGGTCGGCCGTGGCCAGCGCCAGCTGATCATCGGTGACCGCCAGACCGGCAAGACCGCGCTCTGCGTCGACACGATCATCAACCAGCGCGACAACTGGCGCACCGGCGACCCGAAGAAGCAGGTCCGCTGCGTCTACGTCGCCATCGGTCAGAAGGGCTCCACCATCGCCTCCGTGCGTGGTGCGCTCGAAGAGGCCGGTGCGCTGGAGTACACGACCATCGTCGCCGCCCCGGCGTCCGACCCGGCCGGCTTCAAGTACCTTGCGCCGTACACCGGTTCGGCCATCGGTCAGCAGTGGATGTACGAGGGCAAGCACGTCCTCATCATCTTCGACGACCTCTCGAAGCAGGCCGACGCCTACCGCGCCGTGTCCCTGCTGCTGCGCCGCCCGCCGGGCCGCGAGGCCTACCCGGGTGACGTCTTCTACCTGCACTCCCGTCTGCTGGAGCGCTGCGCGAAGCTCTCCGACGAGATGGGCGCGGGCTCGATGACCGGTCTGCCGATCGTCGAGACGAAGGCCAACGACGTCTCGGCGTTCATCCCGACCAACGTCATCTCCATCACCGACGGCCAGTGCTTCCTGGAGTCCGACCTGTTCAACGCCGGCCAGCGTCCGGCCCTGAACGTCGGTATCTCGGTCTCCCGCGTCGGTGGCTCCGCCCAGCACAAGGCGATGAAGCAGGTCTCCGGCCGACTTCGCCTCGACCTCGCCCAGTACCGCGAGCTGGAGGCGTTCGCCGCCTTCGGTTCCGACCTGGACGCCGCGTCGAAGTCGCAGCTGGAGCGCGGTCAGCGTCTGGTCGAGCTGCTCAAGCAGCCGCAGTACCAGCCGATGGCCACCGAGGACCAGGTCGTCTCCGTCTGGGCGGCCACCACCGGCAAGATGGACGAGGTCCCGGTCGCCGACATCCGCCGCTTCGAGACGGAGCTGCTTGAGTTCCTGCACCGCAAGGAGCAGGGCCTCATGACCTCCATCAAGGAGGGCGGCAAGATGTCGGACGACACCCTCACCGCCATCGCGGACGGCATCGCGGACTTCAAGAAGCAGTTCGAGACCTCGGACGGCAAGCTCCTCGGCGAGGACGCTCCGGCCGCGGCCAAGTGACGTAAGGAAGGGACCTGACTCATGGGAGCCCAGCTCCGGGTCTACAAGCGTCGCATCCGATCCGTCACCGCGACCAAGAAGATCACCAAGGCGATGGAGATGATCGCCGCCTCGCGCGTCGTCAAGGCGCATCGCAAGGTGAGGGCCTCCACGCCGTACGCGACCGAGCTCACCCGCGCGGTCACGGCGGTCGGTACCGGTTCGAACACCAAGCACCCGCTGACCACGGAGGCGGAGACGGCGACCCGTGCCGCGGTGCTGCTCCTCACGAGCGACCGCGGACTGGCCGGCGCGTTCAACTCCAATGCCATCAAGGCCGCCGAGCAGCTGACGGCGCGCCTTGAGGCCGAGGGCAAGGAGGTCGACACGTACATCGTCGGCCGCCGCGGTCTCGCCCACTACAACTTCCGCGAGCGCAAGGTCGTGGAGTCGTGGTCGGGCTTCACCGACGAGCCCAGCTACGCGGACGCGAAGAAGGTCGCGGGTCCGCTGATCGAGGCCATCGAGAAGGAGACGGTGGACGGCGGAGTGGATGAAATCCACATCGTCTACACCGAGTTCGTCTCGATGATGACGCAGACGGCGCTTGACGGCCGCCTGCTGCCGCTGCGCCTCGAAGAGGTCGCGGAGGAGGCGCCCAGCAAGGGCGAGATTCTTCCGCTGTTCGAGTTCGAGCCGTCGGCGGAGGACGTCCTTGACGCCCTGCTGCCGCGGTACGTCGAGAGCCGTATCTACAACGCGCTGCTCCAGTCGGCTGCTTCCAAGCACGCCGCCACGCGCCGCGCGATGAAGTCGGCGACCGACAACGCGGGAGACCTGATCACCTCGCTCTCCCGCCTTGCCAACGCGGCCCGCCAGGCCGAAATCACCCAGGAAATCAGCGAGATCGTCGGTGGCTCCGCAGCCCTTGCCGACGCGACCGCGGGGAGTGACAAGTAATGACGACGACTTCTGAGACGGCCGTTGCCACGGGCCGCGTCGCCCGGGTCATCGGCCCGGTCGTCGACGTGGAGTTCCCCGTCGACGCGATGCCGGACATCTACAACGCCCTTCACGTCGAGGTGGCCGACCCGGCCAACGCCGGCGAGAAGAAGACGCTGACCCTGGAGGTCGCCCAGCACCTGGGTGACGGCCTGGTCCGCACGATCTCCATGCAGCCCACCGACGGTCTGGTCCGCCAGGCCCCGGTCACCGACACCGGCGACGGCATCACCGTCCCGGTCGGCGACTTCACCAAGGGCAAGGTGTTCAACACCCTCGGTGAGGTGCTGAACACGGACGAGAAGTACGACGGCGAGCGCTGGTCCATCCACCGCAAGGCCCCGCGCTTCGACGAGCTCGAGTCGAAGACCGAGATGTTCGAGACCGGCGTCAAGGTCATCGACCTTCTCACCCCGTACGTCAAGGGTGGAAAGATCGGTCTGTTCGGTGGTGCCGGTGTCGGCAAGACGGTGCTCATCCAGGAGATGATCTACCGCGTCGCCAACAACCACGACGGTGTCTCCGTGTTCGCCGGTGTCGGCGAGCGCACCCGTGAGGGCAACGACCTCATCGAGGAGATGTCGGACTCCGGCGTCATCGACAAGACGGCGCTTGTCTTCGGCCAGATGGACGAGCCCCCGGGCACCCGTCTGCGCGTGGCCCTCGCGGGTCTGACCATGGCGGAGTACTTCCGCGATGTGCAGAAGCAGGACGTGCTGTTCTTCATCGACAACATCTTCCGCTTCACGCAGGCCGGTTCCGAGGTCTCGACCCTGCTCGGCCGCATGCCCTCCGCGGTGGGTTACCAGCCGAACCTGGCCGACGAGATGGGTCTCCTCCAGGAGCGCATCACCTCGACCCGTGGTCACTCGATCACCTCGATGCAGGCGATCTACGTCCCCGCGGACGACCTGACCGACCCGGCCCCGGCCACCACGTTCGCCCACCTCGACGCGACGACGGTTCTGTCCCGTCCGATCTCCGAGAAGGGCATCTACCCGGCCGTGGACCCGCTGGACTCCACGTCCCGCATCCTGGACCCCCGCTACATCGCGGCGGACCACTATGCGACCGCGATGCGCGTCAAGTCGGTCCTGCAGAAGTACAAGGACCTTCAGGACATCATCGCGATCCTCGGTATCGACGAGCTGGGCGAGGAGGACAAGCTCACCGTCCACCGTGCCCGTCGTGTGGAGCGCTTCCTGTCCCAGAACACCCACGTCGCCAAGCAGTTCACCGGCGTCGACGGGTCGGACGTCCCGCTGGACGAGTCGATCGCGGCCTTCAACGCGATCATCGACGGCGAGTACGACCACTTCCCGGAGCAGGCGTTCTTCCTGTGCGGTGGCATTGAGGACCTCAAGGCCAACGCCAAGGAGCTCGGCGTCTCCTGAACCTGGTGTTCCTGAGGAACTCGTGTCCTGAGGAACTCGTGTTCGTGAGGAGGGGGGCGGGGCCGCACCTCGCGGGGTGCGTCCCGTCCCCCTCCGTACGCCCATTAGACTTTGACCCAACACCCGGCGGCAACGGCCGGGTGGTGACCCGAGGAGCCCACCTTGGCTGCTGAGCTGCATGTCGAGCTCGTCGCCGCGGACCGCAGTGTCTGGTCCGGCGAGGCCACCCTGGTCGTCGCGCGTACCACGTCCGGCGACATTGGCGTCATGCCCGGTCACCAGCCGCTGCTCGGTGTGCTGGAGTCGGGCCCGGTGACCATCCGTACGAGTGATGGTGAAACGGTCGTGGCCGCGGTGCACGGCGGTTTCATCTCGTTCGCCGACGACAAGCTGTCGCTGCTGGCCGAGATCGCCGAGCTGTCGGACGAGATCGATGTCCAGCGTGCGGAGCGGGAGCTCGAGCGTGCGAAGGCGGAGGGCGACGAGATCGCCGAGCGCCGCGCGGACGTCCGACTCCGTGCGGTGTCGGCGCGCTGACCCAGCGCGCCGTGTGATGCTTTGCCTCAGCCGCGGCGGGGACCGGATGACTCCGGACCCCGCCGCGGCTGAGGCGAATGCGGAGGTTTTTTCTTTTCCGTTACCTAGGAGACGAGGAGGTCGGTGTCGATGGTCCTCGCTCTGACTGTGTGCGGATTGGTAGTGGCCCTCGTGGTGGTGGGGCTGTTCGTCTTCGGCCTGCGCCGCCGACTGATCCAGCGCTCCGGCGGCACCTTCGACTGCAGCCTGCGCTGGGACGTCCCTGAGAAGAGCGACACCAACGGCAAAGGCTGGGGTTACGGCGTCGCCCGCTACAACGGCGACCGCATCGAGTGGTACCGCGTCTTCTCCTACGCCCCCCGCCCGCGCCGCGTCCTGGAACGCTCGGCGATCGAGGTGGCCGGCCGCCGCACCCCGGAGGGTGAGGAGGAGCTGGCCCTGCTCTCCGACGCGATCATCCTGGCCTGTGTGCACCGGGGTACCCGGCTCGAACTGGCGATGAGCGAGGACGCGCTGACCGGTTTCCTTGCCTGGCTGGAGGCGGCGCCTCCGGGGCAGCGGGTGAACGTCGCCTGATGGCTGTTGTGGTCTGACCGGCCGCATCAGCCGGTGCCGCGAACGGCACCGGCTGAACGGGATCCAAATTCTTCACCAGGGGTGCCCATCGCGGTATGCCGGTGTGATCACCTGAGCTTCTGCAGAAACCGCAGGTGGACCGACTGCCGCATCCCCCGGCGAGAATGGGCGGCCCACCGGTTAGATCCATTCCAGTAATCCATTTCCCGGGCAGCAGCCGCAAGACAATTGGCATATGTCACCCGAATGGCTCAGGTTCATAATCGCATGTCGGCCACGGATATCAGGGCCAAGCGCCGGGCATTGCACGGGGCTTGGCCCTGATCGTCGTGTCCCGACAAGGGTTTGGCCAGGGAACGGGAGTTCGATAGAAGGAGGGGTGAGAAGGGGGAAAGGGGCAAGAGAGTACTCCGTTCGAGTGATAAGGGCGACTGTGTCTTGTCACTCAATTGGACGCATGGCTCACTGAGAGTGTGAACCGGCGGGCTGCCCATCCCCGAGCCGGGGGAACGTTCGGACAGGCAGCGCTCGCCGGTTTTTCCTTGCCCGGGAGAGAACGCGGAAGCTGCGGTGCACCGGCCATCGCGCGGGGTCAGTGCCGGTTCGTTCCCCTGGGGCGCGGCAGCACCCGCTGAGCGGTGCTCGCCGTCTCGGAACCGGGTGGGAAGAGACCGACGTGCCTTCGGCGGCGGTCCCACCTCTGCGACGCGGCAGCCAGTGGCTGGCCCAACCTTGTCGGTTCCTCGCAATGTCCCCAGCAACGAGCGAGGAGTGTCCTCATGCCCATCTCTCCGAATCAGGGTTCCACCGGTGGCGGAACCCTGGTGACCATCACAGGCACGAATCTGTCCAACACCAGCTCGGTGAAGTTCGGCAGCAAGTCCGCCACGAGCGTCACCAACGTCTCCCCGACGCAGGTCACCGCGGTCTCGCCGTCGGGAACCGGCACGGTCGGGGTCACCGTGACCACCCCGGGCGGCACCAGCAGCCCCGTGTCGTTCTTCTACGTCGGCGCCCCGTTCAAGGCGGCCCTGAGCGCCACCTCCGGGCCGCTGGCCGGCACCAACACGATCACCATCAGCGGGACGGGTCTGTCGACGGCCACCAGTGTGACCTTCGGCGCGAACTCCGCCACGCCGACCGTGATCAGTGACAGCTCGATCAGCGTCGTCGTGCCCGCGGGCGCGGCGGCCGGTGCGGTGTCAGTGAGCGTGACCACCGCGGGCGGCACCAACAACGGGTTCAGCTACACCTACATCGACCTCCCCGCGATCACCACCATCAGCCCGGACACGGGTCCGACCTCGGGCGGGACGGCGATCACCATCACCGGCACCAACCTGGGCAGCACGGAATCGGTCACCGTCGGCGGCGCCACGGCGCCGTTCTCGCCGATCAACGCCACCACGCTGTCCGTGGTCACCCCGCCCGGCACCGCGGGAGCGGCCGACGTGGTCGTGACCAACCCGGCCGGATCGGACACCGAAATCGGCGGCTTCGACTACGTCGCCGGGCCCGGTATCTGACCGGTCCGATCGCCTCCGCCACAGGGAGGCGCAAACCCCCGTCCGGGCGGCAGTCCCCCCTCCGCCCGGGCGGGCTCGACTCCGAAGCCCTGCCATTTAGTGGCCGCACGCGTCATCGATCCCTCAGTCCTGTGTGAAGGAGTACAGCCATGGCCGCCCCTGTGGTCTCTTCGGTCAGCCCCAACCAGGGGCCGCCCTCGGGTGGTACGACCGTCGTCGTGACGGGAACCGATTTCACGGCAGTGGCAACCGTCCGGTTCGGATTCACCCCCGCCTCGTCATTCACCGTCAACAGCAGCACGCAGATCACGGCTGTGACCCCGTCCGGCAGCGGAACCGTGAACGTCAACGTCATCACAAGCCAGGGCACCAGCACCCAGTCCGTGCCCTTCACCTATGCCACGGCTCCCACCCTCTCGGGCCTGTCGCCGAATCAGGGTCCGGTCTCCGGCGGGACGACGGTGACGCTGACGGGCACGGGCTTCACCAATGTGACGGCGGTGCGGTTCGGCGGGGTGGCGGCCACCTCGTTCACCGTCAACAGCGGCACCCAGATCACCGCGGTCAGCCCGGCCCGCGCCGCAGGCCCGGCCGACGTCACCGTGACCGCTTCGAGCGGCACCAGCAACGCCCTCACGTTCACCTATGTCGCTGCTCCCTCCGTCACCGGTCTGTCGCCGAATCAGGGTCCGGTCTCCGGCGGGACGACGGTGACGCTGACGGGCACGGGCTTCACCAATGTGACGGCGGTGCGGTTCGGCGGGGTGGCGGCCACCTCGTTCACCGTCAACAGCGGCACCCAGATCACCGCGGTGACCCCTGCCCACGCGGCAGGCGCCGCGGCCGTCACGGTGACCACTCCCTCCGGCACCAGCGACTCCGACGACCCCAACGCGTTCTTCTTCTACGCCGCGTTGCCCACGCTGACCGCCCTCGATCCTGGCTCCGGACCCACGGCGGGCGGCACCACGGTCAGGATCACCGGCAGCAACCTCCTCGGTGCGACCGCGGTGCGGTTCGACGGCGTGGCGGCGGACTCGTTCACCGTCGACTCCGCCACGCAGATCACCGCGGTGACCCGGAGCCACGCCCCTGGTGCCATCGAGGTCACGGTGACCACCCCCGGCGGCACCAGCAACTCCCTCGGCTATGTCTTCCTCGACGTGCCCGTACTGGCCTCCCTGGTACCGGCCCAGGGGCCGACGCACGCCGGTACGGTGGTCACGCTGACCGGCAGCAATGTCGCGGCCGTCACCCGCGTCCAGTTCGGCGCCGTCACCGCGTCGTTCACGGTGGTCTCCCCGACGCAGGTCACCGCCGTCGCGCCGGCAGGGCCCGCCGGGCCGGTCTCCGTCACGGTGACCACGCCCGCCGCCACCAGCAACGGCCTGACGTACACACGGCTCGCTTCGCCCGCCATCTGACCGCATCCCGCGCCCTGAGCGCGGGTGAAGCCGGAGAGGCAGGGGGACCTGCCTCTCCGGCTTCAGATTTCGGAATGCGGTTGCCCGGGCGTCAGTTCAGCCCGTTGTTGATGGCGTTCACCAGCTCGCCGTTGCTGGTGTCTCCGCTGAACTCCCAGAAGAACGCGCCACCCAGGCCCTGATTCCTGGCCCAGGTCATCTTCCCGGCGATCGTCGACGGGGTGTCGTACGACCACCAGTTGCTGCCGCAGTGCGCGTACGCGGTGCCCGCGACGGTGCCGGTGGCCGGGCAGGAGTTCTTCAGGACCTTGTAGTCCTCGATGCCCGCCTCATAGGTGCCGGGTGCCGCACCGGTCGCCGTGCCACCGGGGGTGGACTGGGTGACGCCGGTCCAGCCGCGGCCGTAGAAGCCGATGCCGAGCAGGAGTTTGGCGGACGGGACGCCCTTGGCCTTGAGCTTGGCGATCGCGTCGGCGGAGTTGAAGCCCGCGGCCGGGATGCCGGGATACGAGGTGAGCGGCGAGTGCGGGGCGGTCGGGCCGTCCGCGTCGAAGGCGCCGAAGTAGTCGTACGTCATCACGTTGTACCAGTCGAGGTACGAGGACGCGCCGCCGTAGTCGGCCGCGTCGATCTTGCCCCCGGAGGAGCCGTCGGCGGTGATGGCCGCGGTGACCAGGTAGTTCGAACCGAACTCGGTGCGCAGCGCCGACATCAGGTTCTTGAAGGCCGCCGGGCCCGAGGTGTCGCAGGTCAGACCGCAGGCGTTCGGGTACTCCCAGTCGATGTCGATGCCGTCGAAGACGTCGGCCCAGCGCGGGTCCTCCACGACGGCCTTGCAGGACTTGGCGAACGCCGCCGCGTTGGCCGCGGCCTGGCCGAAGCCGCCGGAGTAGGTCCAGCCGCCGAAGGAGTACAGCACCTTGATGTGCGGGTACTTGGCCTTCAGCTGGCGCAGCTGGTTGAAGTTGCCGCGCAGCGGCTGGTCCCAGGTGTCGGCGGCGCCGCTGACGGACTGGTCGGCGGTGTAGGCCTTGTCGTAGGCGGCGTAGGTGTCGTCGACGGTGCACTGGCCGTTCTTGACGTTGCCGAACGCGTAGTTGATGTGCGTGATCTTGGACGCGGAGCCCGAGGTCACCAGGTTCTTCACGTGGTAGTTGCGGCCGTAGACGCCCCACTCGGTGAAGTAGCCGAGCTTGACGGCGGAGCCGGTGGGCGGGGGATTGGTGCCGCCGGTGGTGTGCACCGCGACCGCGCCGCTCACCGGACCGGTCTGATCGGCACTGTCACGGGCCTGGACGGTGTACGAGTAGTCGGTGCCGGCGGTGAGACCGGTGTTCGTGTACGAGGTCGTCGTCACGGTGGCGACCTTGGCTCCGTCGCGCAGCACGTCGTAGTTCTTGACGCCCTTGTCGTCGGTGGCCGCGCTCCAGTCGAGCTTCACCGAGGTGTCGGTGATCGAGGAGGCGGTGGGGGTGCCGGGTGCGGAGGGCGGATTGTCGCCGGGGACGGTGGGCCCGCCGTCACAACTCCCGCCATTGAGCAAGCAGTTGGAGGGTGCGCCGGAACCGGAGCCGTTGAAGCCGAAGGAGACGGAGGCGCCGGCGGCGAGGGTGCCGTTGTAGGACTTGTTCTTGGCGGTCCAGTGGGTGCCGGAGGACGTGACGTCCGCGTCCCAGGCCGAGGTGACGGACGTACCGGAGGGGAAGTCCCACTCGATCGTCCAGGAACTGATGCTGGTGGTCCCGGTGTTCTTGACCGTCCACTTGCCTTCGAAGCCCGTACCCCAGTCCTGGGTCTTGGCGAACGTGGCGGTGGCGGAGGCGGCCGCCTGGGCGGGGCTCGCGAGGCCGACCAATCCGGCGAGCGGGAGCAGCAGGGACGCGAACCCTGCCGCGACTCGGTGTCTGAAGCGCATGCTGCGCCTCCTCTTCTGTTTTGCGCCTCCGGGGCGCAGCAGTCTGTGTCGTGGGCATGGCATGACATAGCGCAGTGCGGGGAGCATAGAAAGGTCTGGACCAGAGGTCAATAGGTCTGGACCACTGCGCCGCGGTCTGCTCAGACACCCAACTCCTGTGTCAGCACTGCCGCGCCCGGTCTGATGAAGAAGTGGTGAGCCGGGTGCTGCGCGGTGCCGGGGCGATGATCAGCGCGACGATCACAGTTCGGCCCTTTGCCGTCGTTGCCGCGCCGAGGGTGTACGGCCACAAGGTCCGGGTCAAGCTGAGGCTGCCCGAGGGCTTCGGCGAACGGCGGCCGAAAGTGAGCGTCTCTAGAACTCTGTGTGTGCCTGTGGTTTCCAGGCTTTACGGGCGCGACGTGGCCGTGTGCGGTTGCCGTCCGGTGGTCCGATCCTCGGGGTGAGGGGGTGGACTTCGGTGGCGTGCAGGTGGTGGAAGCCGGTCCGCTCGGCGGCGCGGGTGCGCCGCCGACAGGTTCTGCGTGAGAGCCGCACCCGGCCGGACCGGAGAAGGTCTTCTCCGGTCCGGCCGGGGGGGGGGGAGACAAAAGCCGGGCACGGCCGGAAAGAGGG